>CAYWVA010000024.1:11018-19252 GCA_964461545.1 uncultured Rhizobiaceae bacterium
CCTGTTGCGGGCCGGTGCCGTCGAGGGCGGCAAACAGGGCCACGAGCTGATCGACGCTGGCCTGATGATCGAACCGGGTTCTGACCCGCTGCTCGCCCGCCGCTCCCAGCCGCCGGCGCAACTGCGGCGAGCGGATGGCGCGGGCCAGGGCATCGGCCAGCGCCTGCGGATCGTCCGGAGGCACAAGTATGCCGTTCACCGCATCATCGATCAGCTCCGGCACGGCCGAGATGTCGGTGGACACGCAGCACAAGCCCTGGCTCTGGGCCTCGACAAGGACGTTGGGCAGCCCGTCACGGTCGCCGTCGCTGGCGATCCGGCAGGCCAGCACGAACAGGTCCGAGGTGCGGTAGAGCTCAAGCACCTCGATCTGCGCCAGGGCGCCGAGCCAGGCGATGCGCTCGCTCAGCCCCAAGTCCTGCGCCTGGGAGCGAAGCTGCGCCAGACGCTCGCCGCCGCCGACATGGGTCCAGCGCCAGTTGAGTTCGGCCGGCAGCAGGGCGAAGGCCCGCAACAGGACATCGAGCCCCTTCTTCTCGACCGCCCGGCACACGCTCAGAAGTTCGACCGGCTCGCTCAGGCCATCCCTGGCCGGCCGCACCCTCGGGCCTTCGCCGAAGCGCTTGAGATCGAGACCGTGATGGCTGAAATGCACCCGCTCCGGTGCGGGCGCCAGGCCACGCAATCGCTCATATCCGGCCTTCGTGCAGGTGACCGTCCAGCGCGCCGCAGCCAGCTTGTGCTTGAGTTCGCCCGTAGCCGTCGTCCAGATGTCCTTGGCATGGGCCGAGCACGTCCAGGATCGCCCGGTGAGGAGGCTGGCATAGTGCGTCACCGAGGCTGGTGTATGCACGAAATGGGCATGAAGGTGCCCGATTCCGGAGGGAAGCTCCGCCGCCAGCACCAGCGCCTGGCCCCAGCGGCGTACGCGGTGGCGGGTGAAATCGTGCTTGAGATCGGCGAAAAAGCGGGATCGAGCGCTGCGGTAGCCGGGCATCCGGCGGGCGCGCCACCAGCCCCTGAGGACGCGCCCCGGCTCGTCGTGGAGATACTCAGGCAGATAGGTAATGGGCGCGGCTATTTCGCCATGCACCGGGTGCACCTGGCGGTCGGTCGGGTGGCGCATCGAGAACAGATGCAGTTCGAGGCCCGCCCGCTCGAGGCCCAGAAGCTCCTGGGCGATGAAGGTCTCCGACAGGCGCGGATAGCCCTTGAGGACGACCGCAATGCGCTTGATCAACTTCGAACGCCCATCAGCGTTGCTGGCGCCGCTTCAACCCGGTTGCCGGCACATCAGGTCAGATTCCGCCCTCGATGACCGACAGCATCGGCCGGTGCCGGCGCGAGATCAGGTCGAACACCCGGTCCCCGATGGTGTCAAGACCGCTCATCATGTGCGAAAAGCCGATCTGCGAGGGCCGCGGCCGGTTGGGCAGCCGCCTGAGCGCTTCGACCATGGCCGCCGGGTTATCGGCCTCGTCGGGGAGCAGCATGTCGATGAGGCCCAGCTCGGCGGCGCGGACGGCGCGCACATACTGCTCCTTGCGCGGCGCCACGCGCGGCACCATGAGGGCGCGCTTGTCAAACGACAAGAGCTCGCAGAACGTATTGTAGCCGCACATGCCGACGACCCCTTGCGATTGCACGATCAGCTTCTCGATGCGGTTGTCGAACTCGATAACGCTCACCCGGCCGAGTGCGGCGGCACGGGCGGCGATTTCCTCGCGCGCTTCAGTGGGCATGAACGGACCCATGACCAGAAGCGCATCGTTCGGCAGCGTCGGGTCGCACTCGTAGGCGGCCAGCACCTGCCGCAACAGCTCCACGCCGTCGCCCCCACCGCCGGTGGTGACGAGGATGAAGTTGCCGTCTGTGTCGAATGGCCGGTTGAACGACTGCGGTACGGTTCTGTGGAGGAAGCCGCAATAGGTCATGCGGGCGCGCAGGGCCGCCGAAGTGTCGAGCCCCATCAGCGGGTTCCAGAATCCTTCGGGGCCATAGACCCAGATCTGGTGATAGAGCGCCTCGACTTTGCGCAAGACGTCCTTGCGCTGCCATTCCGCGGCCAGAAGCTCCGGCGCATCCATGACATCGCGCAGGCCCAGCACCAGCGAGCAGCCGTGGCCGTTGAGATAGTGCAGCGTGTCCTCGAGCTCGCCGCGCAGGCCCACCGGCTCCTTGTCGGCGATGAAGATGTCGGGATCGAAGGTTTTCGCCGTGTCGCGGATCATCGCACCGCGCATGTGCATGGTATCGTCGAGGTCCATGTGATGAGCAATGGACGTGTACTCGCCGTTGCGCAGCTTGATCACGCTGGGGATCTTGATGAAGTCGACTCTGGCCTTGAAATCGAAGGCCCCGGCAATCGGCGAGCCGGAGATGATCAAGATGTGCATGCCCCCGAAGCGCTCGGCCAGATGGTGGGCGATGATCCGGCACCGGCGCAGATGGCCGAGGCCGAAGGTATCATGGCTATACATGAGGATGCGGACGTGGTTACGCCGTTTCATTGCCGCGGCTCTCTTCTGGCCTGTGATGTCTGGGATCAATTCCCCTGGTCTGCCCCACCACTACGCCAGAGGCACTGCCGATTGCAAGTGGCCGTCATGTGTTGCGCGAGGGGCACCGGCTAAGGGTTCCTATCTATAGGGATCGGCCGCATCCCTGAGGCCGTCGCCGAAAAAGTTGAATGCCAAGATGACGAAAATCACCGGAACCACCGGCAGCATGAGCCACGGATAGAGCGCCACCGCATTGATGTTTTGTGCTTCGACCAGCAGCACGCCCCAGCTGGTGATCGGCGGCCGCAAGCCGAGGCCGAGGAAGCTCAGCGCCGTCTCGCCCAGGATCATGGTGGGAATGGAGATGGTGGCGGTGGCAATGAGGTGGCTCATGAAGCCCGGAACCAGGTGGCGGCCGATGATGCGCGCCGGCTTGGCACCCATCAGCTGGGCAGCGAGCACATAGTCCTCCTCGCGCAGGGACAGAAGCTTTGAGCGCACCGCTCGGGCAAGGCCGGTCCAGTCGAGCAGCCCGAGGATGACAGTAATGGCGAAATAGATGGCGATCGGCGACCAGGTGACCGGCATGATGGCGGCCAGCGCCAGCCACAGCGGGATCGATGGCAGCGACTGCAGAACCTCGATGATGCGCTGGACCACAAGATCGATGATGCCGCCGAAATAGCCGGCAAGGCCGCCGATGGTGATGCCGAGCGAAAAGCTGATAGCGATGCCGATGAGTCCCACGGTCAGCGAGATTCGGGCCCCGGATATGATGCGCGACAGCACGTCGCGCCCGAGGCGGTCGGTGCCGAGTAGGAACAGCGTACCCTCCCGAGCCGGACAAAACAGATGGAAATTGCCCTGGATCAGACCCCAGAACTCGTAGGAGTCACCGCGGCACAGGAAGCGGACCGGGTGGACCGCACTGCGGTCAGGGACATATCGGCGCTGCAGCGTGGTCATGTCGAGCGTGTAGCTCAGGCCGTAGACGAACGGGCCGACAAAGCGGCCCTCGTGGAACAGGTGTAGTCGCTGCGGCGGGGCGTGAATGAACTCGCTGTTGCGGGTGTGGAGGTTGTACGGCGCGAGGAATTCGCTCACCAGGATCGAGGAATAAAGCACGGCAAGGAACACCCCCGACCACACCGCGACGCGATGGCGCCGGAACTTCCACCACATCAGGCGCCACTGGGAGGCGAGAAAAATGCGCTCCTGCTCAGGTGTCAGCTTCTCGATGGAGCGCGGGTCGAAGGGTTCCCGCGACACATAGTGGGGCAGCGGCGCACCAGGCGCCGGTAACGGGGAAGTGGGCGACGGCGGCCGTGTCGAGGAAGTGGTTGCCGTCACTTGGTGCTGCCTCCCTGCAACCGGATCCGCGGGTCGAGAATGGCGAGCGCAATGTCGGAGAGGAGCACCCCGACCACCGTCAGAGCGGCCAGCACCATGAGGAACGAGCCCGCCAAATACATGTCCTGGCTCCTCAGCGCCTGGATCAGCATCGGGCCGGTGGTCTGCAGCGACAGCACGATGGCGGTGATTTCGGCTCCAGAAATGATCGCCGGCAGGATCGAGCCGATGTCGGAGATGAAGAAGTTGAGCGACATGCGCAAGGGGTACTTGATCAGGGCACGGGTCGGCGGCAGGCCCTTGGCCTTGGCGGTCACCACGTACTGCTTTTGCAGCTCGTCAAGGAGATTGGCGCGCAGACGACGGATCATGCCGGCGGTGCCCGAGGTCCCGATGATGACCACCGGAATCCACAGGTGCTCCAGGATCGACAGGAACTTGCCCCAACTCATCGGCTCGTTGAGGTAATGCGGGTCCATGAGTCCGCCGATCGAGGTGCCGAACCACAGGTTGGCGAAGTACATGAAAAGCAGGGCCAGCAGAAAGTTGGGCGTGGCGAGGCCGATCAACCCGAGGAAGGTGAGGCCGTGGTCGCCCCAGCTGTACTGATGCGTCGCCGAGTAGATGCCGATCGGGAAGGCGATGACCCAGGTGAAGATGATGGTCACGAACGACACCAGGATGGTCAGCCAGATGCGGTCTCCGACCACATCGGAGACCGGCAACTGGTATTCGAAGGAGTAGCCGAAGTCGCCGTGCAGCATGCCCCAGACCCAGACGAAGTAGCGCTCGACTGGCGGCCGGTCGAAGCCGTACTCGCGGCGCAGATACTCGATGTGCCGCAGGTCGACCGACTCGCCCTGGGCCTGAAGCTCGGCCAGGTAGGTCTCGAAGTAGTCGCCGGGAGGAAGCTCGATGATGGTGAACACCAACGCGCTGATGATCAGCATCGTTGGAATCATCACGGCAAAGCGGTGAACGATGTAGCGCAGCATCCCCAGCGCTCCGCCTACTGGTCAGCGAACCAGAAGGTGTCCATCAAATAGCGCCCGAAAAAACCTCCCGGTTCGAAGGCGTAGATCGCCTGCTCGGGCACATTGCGAAGCCGCTTCGATACCACGACAGGCTGCAGCGTCGAATTGAGGGTGCCGATCGAAAACACCTGGTCGGTATAGAGGCTGAGCATCTTGTGCCAGGCGTCGCGGCGCTGGTCCTGCGAGGTGGCCTTGCGCCATTCGCCGAGCAGCCGAACGAGCTGTTCGCCCTCAGCCAGATCAGGCTTTTCGCCCTTCACCCCGTTGGTCTCGTAGTGAATGCCCCACAGCGGCCATTGCAGCTGCGCCTGGGAGGTGGGGGCCAGTTCGGACGGGTTCATGTCGGGAGTGCTCAAGGCGTTGTCGAGGCCGCTCCATACCGACATCAATGTTTCGCCGGCCACCGCCCGACTGCGAAGCACTTCGCGCTGCGAAGTGCGGGGGTACAATCTGATGCCAATGTCGCGCCAGTACTCAGTGATGAGCTGTAGAACATCGGTTTCGAGAGTCCCTTCCCCGGAGGTCTCCACAATGAGGTCGGCCTTGCGGCCATTGGGCAACAGCCGGTAGCCATCAGGTCCACGCTTGAGCCCGATCTCGTCGAGCAAGGCGTTGGCCGCTTCAGGATCGTACTCGGCCCAAGCCGTGCGATATTCCTCGCGGTACAGCGGGCTTTCCGGCAGGACGGTATCGGAGCTTTCCCGGGCCAGTCCGAAATACACGATCTGGTTGATGTCGCTGCGGTTTATGCCGAGTGACAGGGCCCTGCGGAAGCGCACGTCACGCAGCAGATCGCGCCACTGCAAATCTTGAGCATTCAGGTTCGGCAGCAGCGCCACCGCCGAGCCGCCGCCCGATTTCCACAGGTGCACTCGGATGTCGATGCGGGATTCGGCTTCCTTGAGGTAGGTATAGTTGTCGAAGCGTAGATACCTGGCCTGCAGATCCACCTCCCCTGATCCCGCTTTGGCGGCAATGAGCGCGGTGGACCCGGTGGTCAGGGCCACCGCGTCGGCATAGGGCAACTGGCGCCCTTCAGTGTCGACGCGGTGAAAGTAGGGATTGCGCTGGAAGATGAACTGATCGGCCGGCGGGGCTGTCGTATTTCGCCACGGATCGAGGGTCGGAAGTTCCGGATTCTCCGGCCGGTACTGGCGCGCCATGCGGGTGTGGAGCGCCACCCAATCCCTGACCCTGGCCGCCGCGACCTGCTGGTCGAGCGTTGCCGAATCCTGGTATTTGGCGTGGAAGGCCTTGAGGTAGTGGGCCGGCATCGCCAGGAAGATCGGCCGTGCCGCGGCCAGCGCCGGCAGAAATTCGGGATTGGGGCTCTTCCAGGTGAAGCGAACCGTGAGTTCGTCAAGCACCTCGAACTGCGGCGGTTCGCCGTCAACGAGCAGTTCAACGTCGGCGCCGGTCGGCGACAGATCGGGATCGGTTATCACGTCCTCCCAAGCATAACGGATGTCTTCGGTGGTGAACGGATGCCCGTCCGACCAACGATGGCCTTCCCTCAGATGCAGGGTGAAGATGCGGCCGCCCTCCTCCTCCAACCGGGCCAGAATATCGGGCTGGAGTTCGAGAGCTTCATCATAGCCGACGAACCGCGAATAGCCGAACAGCGTCATCATACGGATGTCGCTCTGCCCGTCCATAAGTGTGCGGATGGTGCCGCCGTGGCGACCAGTCTCCCGGCCCATGGCCTTCAGGTCGACGACCCGAGGATTGACAGGGAGCCGCTTGTCGACCGGCGGCAGATTGCCGGCCGCCACTTGGGCCTCCAGGCTTGGGGTCTCAATGTAGTCGGCAGCAGCCGGTGCGGGCGCG
This sequence comes from uncultured Rhizobiaceae bacterium, assembly GCA_964461545.1. Lineage (GTDB taxonomy): Bacteria > Pseudomonadota > Alphaproteobacteria > Rhizobiales > Aestuariivirgaceae > CAYWVA01. The sequence goes on from CAYWVA010000024.1 coordinate 17,731, forward strand.
GCATAAACCAGGCCCGCAGCGATCATCAAAGCACTGACTCGAATCATATTCTAAGCTCCCTGGCATCGACCCCGGGCTTGGCCAGAACGATATGGCCATAGCCGAGGTCCACATGGGCGAGATCGTCGCTGTCGTCGCGGAAGTGCGGCGCCCAGTCGGCCGCGTCGGAGGCCCCCTCAAGGTTGAGGGCGGCAAAGTCGAGCGGCCGGGTGAGATCGGGATAGGGCACTGCGGCGAGCAGCGACCTGGTGTAGGAGTGGACGGGCGCGCGGAACAGCACTTGGCGCGGCGCCATCTCGACGATCCGGCCGCGGCACATGACGGCAATGCGGTCGGCCATGTAGTCGATCACGGCGAGATTGTGAGAGATGAACAGCAAGGTGAGTCCAAGCTGCTTCTGCAGGTCTTTGAGGAGGTTCAGCACCTGCGCCTGCACCGAGACGTCGAGAGCCGACACCGGCTCGTCGCAGATCAGCAGATCGGGCTTCAGCGCCAGTGCCCGGGCGATGCCGATGCGCTGGCGCTGACCGCCGGAGAAGCTGTGCGGATATCGGCTGAGATAGCGCGGATCGAGGCCGACCAAAGCCATGAGTTCGCGCGCCAGCATCAGTCGCGAGGCATTATTGCCGATGCCATGGATCTCCAGCGGCTCCTGCAGGATGTTGGACACCGTCATGCGCGGGCTCAGCGACGAGAACGGATCCTGAAATACCATCTGGATGCGGGTCCGGAACCGCTTCAGGTTCTGGCCATTGAGGGCCAGCACGTCGACTGGCCCGGATCGGTCGTGGAAGATCATCTCGCCGGCATCGGCGGTGACGGCGCGCATGATAAGCTTGCTCACCGTCGTCTTGCCGCAGCCGCTCTCGCCGACCAGCCCCAGGCATTCGCCGCGCCGGATATCGAAGCTGACCTCCGACACCGCTTTCAGCCGAGAGCTGTCGCGCTTGCCAAAGAAGAAGCCGCCCTTGCGGGTGGCGAACGATTTGCTGAGGCCTTTCACCTCGAGCAGCGGCGCGCCCGACTGCTCGACCGGCCGGGCGAGGGCAGGGTCCATGAACCCCTCGGCCTCGACCTTGACATCGCGCAACGAAACCAGCCGCTCGCCCGGCTTCATGTCGAAATGCGGCACCGCGGCCAGCAGCGCCTTGAGATAGGGGTGCTGCGGGCGGGTGAAGATGGCCTCGACCGGGCCCGCCTCCATGATCTCGCCGTGGTAGATCACCACCACCTCGTCAGCCATGTTGGCGACGACGCCGAGATCATGGGTAATGAGCAGAACGGCCATGCCGAGTTTCCGCTGCAGCTCCTTGAGCAGCTTGAGGATCTGGGCCTGGATGGTGACGTCGAGGGCGGTCGTCGGCTCGTCGGCGATGAGCAGGGCCGGCCGGCAGATGAGCGCCATGGCGATCATCGCCCGCTGGCGCAAACCCCCCGACAGCTCGAAGGGATACATGTCATAGGCCCGCGTCGGGTCGGGAAAGCCGGCCAGGGCCAGCATCTCCTCGGTGCGGGTGCGATA
>CAYWVA010000025.1:0-19140 GCA_964461545.1 uncultured Rhizobiaceae bacterium
AGCGCAGCTCCTGCAGGCAGTCATCGTCGGCCTTGCGCGGCAGGTGATCGAGGGCCTGAGTTTGCCGACCGATCGTCGTATCCCCGTCGGATCGATTGATCTCCAAGGCCATCCTCGGCTCACCCGCCGCGATCTGAGGCGGACGACGTGCAAACTTTGCCCGCAAGGTCCAGCAGGTCCATGTCGGCACCTGGCCTGGCCATCACCGACAACCCGACCGGCGCCTCGTCGACGACGCCGAGCGGCAGGGTGATCTGCGGAAGCCCGGCCAGCCCGGAGGCACACAACAACTCCATAGCACGATGCCGATAGGTGATCTCCACCTCGTCGGTGGGCGATCCACGCAAGGGCGCCGGCCGTGGCGTGGTCGGAAAACAGACGACATCCCCAGGGCCGATGGTCGCTTCGAGGTGGGCGATGACCGCCTGCCGGGTCGCTTCGGCCTCGCGAACTTGTGCCGGCGTGATGGCAGAAGCTGCCTCGAAACGCTCCCGCACGCCGGGCCCCAGCTCCGGCTGATGTTGCGTAATCCACCCGCCCAGCGACCTCCAGATCTCAGCCGCCTGAATGACGCGGAATGCCTCAAACCAGGTCTCAAGACCTTGTGGGCTCAGCGTCACGTGCTCGGTATGTCCCACCACCCGTGACAAGGCGTTGAGGCCCTCTGCAATGGCCTCACGCACTGCCGCGTCGGCGCGCGCAAACGCATCGTCGGCTATGATCAGCCGGCGAAATGGTTTGGCCGGTCGCGTGGCCGCAAGCAGCGTGCGACCTGCCCGCATCAAGACATCCGGAGTGTGCGCGAACCAGCCCAGGCAGTCGAAGCTTTCTGCGAAACGATGTGCGCCATGCAACGACACGCGACCATAGGTCGGTCGCATTCCGAGAATGCCGCAATAACTCGCCGGCACCCGGACCGAACCGCCACAATCGGTTCCAATCGAAAAATCGACGACGCCGGCCGCCACCGCGACAGCCGAGCCGCTCGACGATCCGCCTGGAACGCGGTTTGGCGCGCGCGGATTGATGGGCATGCCGTAATGAGCATTCTCGCCTGACAGCGAATAGCAGAGCTCGTCGCTCACCGTCTTGCCGACCAGCGAGGCCCCCGCCCCCAGTAGCGCTGCCACGGCCTCGGCGGTTTCGCCGGCAGGTGGATGGCTGGCGAGCCAAACAGGATGGCCGAACCCGGTCCGGTGACCACGAATGTCGAAGACGTCCTTGGCTGCAAATGTCAAGCCGGCAAGAGGCCCCCGCGGCGCACCCGCAATGGCAACGTGATTATCGTGGCAAAAAGCGCCGAAGCGGTCGTCGGGCAGTCGCGCCGCTACTCCCGGGGTCTGGTCCATGGCACTGGCTTATGCAGGCCGATGCAGTTCGGCGGGCGGTCGTGTCACAGTGCGCCGACCGCGCTTGTAGGCGTACAGAACAGGCGCCAGTTCAGCGACGGCGGACTCCGGCGTCTCGCAATCCAGCACCACGAAGTCCGCCGACTTGCCGACCTTCACACCATAGTCGTCGAGATTCATCAGCTGGGCGGATCTTATGGTGATCATGTTGAAGCATTCGCGGATGTCGCTTTTCGCTCCGACGTGGCAGATGTTCGCGTTCAGGTTGGCCATGCGAATCAGCGAGCAGTCGCCGAACGGCGTGAACGGGTTGAGGACGTTGTTGGTCGACAGCGAGCAGTTCACTCCGAACTGGATCAGCCTGTGGCTGGCGGTGACGCCGCGCACAGGGCCGTGCTTGGGGTCGCGACCCATCAGGAACAGGTCTGTCGAGGGCAGCACGGTCAATGCCACGCCAGCGTCGCGCATCCGGGCGGCGGCCTGCGCGATGCGTTCCGGCGTTGCGGTGGAAAGTTTGGTGACATGGCCGATCGCGGTGCGCCCGCCGCGACAGAAGCGTTCTGTCAGGTCGCAGACATGATCGAGATCGAGGCTGTCGGCAGTCGCACCGAAGTCGAGGTGCATGTCGATGTCGACGTCGAACTGCTGCGCCATCTCGAACACACGGTCGATCTGGCCATGGGGATTGCTGTCGGTATAGGGCGCCGCGCCGACCACCGTGGCGCCACGCTTCAGCGCTTCGACCATCAACTCGTCTGTGCCGGGATTGTTCAGCAATCCCTCCTGTGGGAACACACAGATCTCGATGTCGATCGCCCAGCGATATTCCTCGATCAACGGCACGATGCCCTCAAGTCCGCGCAGGCCAATGCCGGGATCGACCTCAAGCTGGGTGCGCATGTGCGTCGTGCCGTTGAGAATGCACTTCTCCAACGTGCGCCGGCCGCGCTCGTAAACATCTTCCGGCGTAAACGCCTTCTTCACCCGAGCGACCTCCGAGATCGCCTCCTCCAGGTCCCCCCGCTTCGCCTCGCATCGGTCGAGGATGCACGACTTGTCGAGGTGAATGTGTGTCTCCACGAAACCGGGGGAAACTAGCCGGCCAGCGACGTCAAGCTCCTCGCCTTCTGCGGCTAGCTGCGGCTCGATCGCCGTGATGCGGCCCCTGTCGATCCCAATGTCGACCAGTCTATCGCCATCGTCGGGTTGGCGCGCGTTTCTCAGGATGAGGTCCATTTTGGTAGCCTGCTAGTTGTGTGTCATGGAGCGCTTTCCAAGTCGCCGAGATACGCCTGCTCCAGTCCGCCAGCTTGGCGCATCTCGCCTGCTGACCCGCTTCGGCGTACGTGGCCTGACTCCAGCAAATAGGCACGGTCCGCCACAGACAGCGCCAGCGCCGCCATCTGGTCAACGAGCAGGATTGTCGATCCTTCGTCGCGCAGCTCGGCGAGGATGGTGTATAGCTCCTGGACAAGCGAGGGCGCGAGCCCGAGCGACGGCTCGTCAAGCAGCAACACCTTGGGCTTGGCAATCAGCCCTCGGGCAATAGCCAGCATTTGTGCTTCGCCGCCCGACAGCAGGCCGGCGCGATGGTTACGCCGCTGGTGGAGCCGGGGAAAGCGCTTGAGGAGGCGTTCAACTTCGCTATTGAGGTGAGGGAAGCGACGCGCATAGGCGCCGAGGCGCAAGTTGTCGACGACCGAGAGTTCCGGGAATACCTGGCGCCCTTCAGGTACGAGAACAAGCCCCTCACCGGCGATCTGATGAGCGGCGTAGGTTTCGATCCGCTTACCGACGAATAGCACTTGGCCCTTGACCGGTCGGTGCAGCCCACTCAGTGCCCGCATCAACGTCGACTTGCCAGCGCCATTGGCGCCGAGGACAGCGACGAACTCGCCGTCGCCGACGTAGAGATCGACGCTGCGCAACGCCGGTGCGGCGCCGTAGTCGGCCGACAGCGCCGTTGCGGCAAGCAGCGGTTCCGCGCCTGGAACATAGGCCGTGGCGCGATCGCTTCCCATCAGCTCGTGCTCGCCGAGATAGGCCTTGAGCACCGCCGGATCGGAGCGCACTGCGGCAGGTGTGCCGTCGGCGATTTTGGCACCGGCATCGAGCACCACGACGTGCTCGGAAATGCTCATGACGAGGTTCATGTCATGTTCGATGAGCACGACTGTAAGCCCGACGTCGGCAATCCGGCGCAGCAGTGCCCCGATCGCGGCGGTATCCTCGCTGCCAAGCCCGGCGGCCGGTTCATCGAGCAGCAGCACCGAAGGGCTCAACGCGAGCGCCCGGGCGATCTCCACCCGGCGCGTCTCGACATGCGGCAGAGTTCCGGCCGCAACGTCGAGCGCGCCCTCGTAGCCCGCGAAGGCGAGCAGACTTTCCGCCATCTGAACGAACTCCTCGCCGTCCTCTCCGGCGAACATGAGGCGCGCCGGCAGGTTGCCGCGGCGCATCGCGATCAGGACGTTGTCGAGTACGCTCATGCGCGTGAAGAGCTGGGCCGTCTGATAGGTCCGCGAGACCCCTGTGCGGGCGACAGAGTAAGATTTGTGCCCCGCGACGTTGCGCCCGCCGACCAGCACCGCGCCGCCATCGGGCTTGTAGTAGCCGCCGACGAGATTAAGCACCGTCGTCTTACCGGCGCCGTTGGGCCCGATGATGCTGGTGACCTGACCCGGTAAAGCCTCGAAGCTTACATTCTGAACTGCCCGGACGCCGCCAAAGGAGACCGAGAGATCCCTGACCTTAAGGGCCTGGTCGAGGCGACCTCGGCTGAGAAACGCCGCGACGTCGCGGTGCTGCCGCGCCGTTCGGCGATCGGGATGCCGCGCCATTAGCCGGCCGAGGAATCCGACGACCCCTTCCGGCGCGAGCCGCAAAACCAACAGGAGCAGCAGCCCGACGAACAGCAGGCGGTATCCCGCAAGCCCGGCAAGAACCTCCGGCAGCAGTACGACGATCACCGCGCCGATGACGGGTCCGAGCACCGTATCGACACCGCCGATCATGACCACCAGCAGAAACAGGATCGAGTCGAAGAAAGGAAACGACTCCGGGCTGATGAAGGTGGTCATCGAGGCGAATACGGCCCCGGCGATGCCGGTGACCACGGCAGAGAGCGTAAAGGCCGAAACCCGCAGCTGCGTCGGATGCAGGCCGATGGATTGGCCGGCGACCTCGGAGTCGCGAATCGCCCGCATCGCCTTGCCCCAGGGGCTCACACTCAGTCGTGCGTAGAGGAAGACCGCGAGCACCGTCAGTGCCAAGACAAACCAGGCGATCTCACGCTGCCCGAAGGTCACGGCGAAGATCGACGGATGCGGGATGCCCATGAGGCCGTTCCAACCGCCAGTGAGCCCGCTCCACTCCGCTGCCGACTGCTCGACCACGAAGCCGAACGCAATGGTGACCATGGCGAGGTATGGCCCGCGGACCCTGAGCGCGGGGATAGACAGCACCGTCCCGGCAAGGCCCGCGACGAGGCCAGCCGCGGGTAGCGCCAGCCAGAAGCTCCAGTCGAGCCGCACCATCAGCAGACCCGCCGTGTAGGCACCGATAGCGTAGAAGCCGACATGGCCCAGCGAAATCTGGCCCGTGAGCCCCAGAAGAATGTTGAGGCCGATGCCCACGATGGCCGACAGCCCGACAAGCGAAATGATGTAGACTTGGTAGCCGTTGGCAAAATGGATCGCCACCGCCACCAGCACGATGACGGGGGCAACCATGAGAGAAGCGCGCCAGTTCATACCTTTTTCACCGCGGCGCGGCCGAAAAGCCCGTCCGGCCTCAGCGCTAGCGCCAGGATCACCAGGGAAAACGTGACGATCTGCGTGTAGGTCGAGCCCAGAAGCGCGGTGATCAGAGCCTCCGCAAGACCATAAATGAGCCCCGCAACCACGACGCCCCAGGGATTGGTGATACCGCCCAGAATGGCCACCGCGAAGGCTTTGATGCCAAACAGCGTGCCCATGGTTGAGGAAATGGTGAACAGTGGCGCGATCAGGATGCCCGCCACACCGGCGAAGAAGCCCGAAAGCGCGAAGGCAAATACGATGGAGCCGGAAACATTGATCCCCATGAGGCGCGCTGCGTCCGGGTTCTGCACTACCGCCAGCATCGCCTTGCCGTGCTTGGTACCCCGCGAGAGCAGCGTCAGAGCCAGCGCCATTCCAAGGCCGACGGCCGGAATGACGACCTGCAGCGGCTGTATCCTGAGATCTGCCACCATGAAATAGTTGGTGACGAGCGGCCCGAGCGGCATGCCGCGGGGGTCCTTGCCGAACGTGAACAGCACAACGTTGTCCAGCACGACGCCGAGCGCCACCGTCGCCATCAGCCAGGCATCGGAGCCGCGGCGCACAAAGGGGCGCACAGCTATGCGCTCGACCACAGCACCCCAAAGCGCGCACAGGACCAGCGCCAGCACCACCGCAAGCGATACCGGCCAACCGAGCGTCACCCAGAAGGTGAAGCACAGCACAGCGCCCAGCATCATGGTGCTGCCCTGCGCGAAATTGACGGTGTTGGAAACAGAGTAGGTAACGTAGAAGCCGAGCGCCAGAAGCCCGTACATGCTGCCGAGCCCGAGCCCGGTCAAGATGGCAGAGGAGACGAGCATTAGGCGTCTTGATCCCCGAGGGTATTGCCAGAGTAGAGGGCGGCGGGCCCACCGCCCTCTGCCAGTCGCCTATTCAGTTGGCACGATCTGGTCGCCGTCGTAGTGGACCATGATGTAATCCTCAGGGCCCAATGCGTCGTGGTTGTCGGGTGAGAACGGCTTGACATAGGTCTTGATGAGCCCTTCGTACGGGGCTTCAAGATTCTCCAGCGCTTGCCGGATCGTGTCACCCTCTGTGCTGCCTGCCTGCTCGATGGCCCGGGCCAGGATGTGCATGGCGTCGTAGGCATTGGCCGTGCCAACGGGCGAGAAAATGTCCTCCGGCCCCTTTATCGCGGGGTAATTCTCGCTGAGCTTGGCGATCAAGCGCTGCCCGACCGGCCCCTGCTCACCAAAGAAGCTGTAGGTCTGCACAAAATGGGCATCTCCCGCCGTTGGTCCGGCGAGTTCGGGGAAGCGGCCTCCGGAAATGCCCCAGTGCGAAACCACCGGCACGTCCCAGCCCATGCGCTCCCGGGACTTCATCATCTGCGCCCCGGGTGGTGTGTTGACCACCAGAATAATGGCCTCCGCCCCGGCGTTCTTCAGCCTCGTGAGCTGCGGCACCATGTCGACGTCGTTGCTTTCGAACTTTTCGATGCCCACGATCTCGACAGCGTCATTTTCCTGGTCGGCAGCGATCAGCCCGTGTTCGTTGGATTCGCCCCACGGATTATTGATGAGCATCAGGCCGATCTTCTCGGCGCCAAATCTCTTGTTGGCATAATCGAGCAGCTTGATGTCGACCAGCGCATCCACTGCCGAGACGCGAAAGACGTAATTTGGGTTGGCGCCGTTGCGGGTGATGGGGGTCGCTGCTGCCCATACTCCCATGAACGGTACCTTCTCCTGGTTCACCAGCGGCACGATGGCCAGCGAGACCGGCGAGTCGATGCCACCGAAGAGGGCCGCGACGCCCTCGTTGAAAATCAACTCGCGCGCGGAGACGAGCCCCTTGGGCGGCTTTGATTCGTCATCGCGCTGGATGAGTTGTACCGGCCGCCCGCCGAGCAACCCGCCGGTGGCGTTGATCTCCTCGATCGCAGCCTGCAGACCCCGGGTGATGGCCTCACCGGACTGCGCCGAAGCACCCGACAGAGCGGCCACGTGGCCGATCTTGATGGGCTCTTGGGCGCTCGCCGATCCCAAGCTTGCGACCGCGGCGATGGCGAACACCAGAGCAGCGAAAACGCGTCTTGTCCTAAACATAGCAGCCATTTCCTCCCTTGTTCTCAGATCGTGCATCGGCACGCCTGTCGCCGTGTCCACGCTTCCCTCGATAAAGGTTGCGGCCCGGCAGATTAGTAAGTATGTTTTTACAATGGCTTTCCTGTCAAGTGGCGTCTGAGGTGTGTCCGCTGAAGGTCGAGCTGTCGAACCAGATCATCTAGGCGTTCAGCGCTTGCCACGCATGCGCCTCTGTCTATCTTGTCACGATTCAGATGCGTCGAGATCAGAGCAATTCGTTCATGCCCACAGCGGCATCATCGACCAAGAACCTGGCCCCGCATCAAGCGGACAAGGTGCCACCGCAAAGTGTGCATGGGCGGCGCTCGACCAAACGCGATCCCGCCGGGACCCGCCGGCGTATCCTCGACGCGGGGCAATCGGAGTTCGCTCAGCACGGATACAGCGGCGCCAATGTGGGACGCATTGCTGCGGCAGCGCGCTGCAACATCCGGATGATCTATCACTATTTCGGTAGCAAGGAGAGTCTCTACATCTCCGTGCTCGAGGGGGCGTATGATCGAATCCGAGCGCATGAGCGACAGCTCAATCTGGAAGCCTACGACCCTATCCCCGGCATGCGCCGGCTTGTGGAATTCACCTTTGATTACCTACTCGGGAACCCGGATCTGGTCGCCATGATCCGCAACGAAAACCTCCTCGGTGCTCGATTCTTGAAGAACTCGGAGCAGGTTCCGCAATCCACAAGGCCGCTCATCCAGTCCATCGGGAATCTTCTCGCACGCGGTCGCGCCACCGGTGCCTTCCATGGCGAAGCGGACGCAATGCAACTCTACATTACGCTGCTGTCGCTGTGCTTCATCCACATCTCGAACCGGCATACGCTCACGGTCATGTTTCAGCGCGACCTTTCAGATCGAGACTGGCTGCAGGAGCGCCGCAGGCACGTGGTGCAGGTGGTGCTGGCCTATCTGACAACGGGCGCGCAGCCACACCCGGAGTGATCACAGTGTATGCACCCCATCTGCCCCATGAACGGGCCTGAGAACCATGGCGCAGATCAGATAGGTCTGGCGCAATTCATATAGGTAGATGCATGAACCAGTCGAAGGCACCACCACTTGCAGATCTGCTGGGCGATGAACTGAAGATCATCAACGTTGGTATCGAGCTGTTCGCTGATGAGCTGAGAGCGTCGGCGCGGTGATGGTACGCGTTGACTGGCGGCCGCCGGCGGGCGGCGATCCGCGCATGGCGGCGCTTCTCGGCAAGCTGAGCGGCAGAAGTCTGCCATGGGCGTATCAATCGACAGTGCGAACGAAGAAGTGCTGCGCCGGCTGCTCGCCGCGGAACCAGTGCTTGTCGATGTCGCTGCAGCCAGGGATGTAATACCAGCGCTTCGTGAAGTCCGTGTTGTTTTGCATGCAGGGCCGCCGATCGACTGGCCGCGCATGTGTGGGCCCATGCAGGGTGCAATCGCCGGGGCCGCGGTCTTGGAAGGCTGGGCCCACGATCTCCATGCTGGCGAGGCGCTCGCTTGCGGCGGAAGCATTGCCTTTCATCCCAATCACCACTTCGATGCCGTTGGATCGATGACCGGCATCACTACGGCGTCCATGCCAGTCTTCGTCGTCGAGAACCGCGCGTTCGGGAACCGCGCCTACTGCACGATCAATGAGGGGCTCGGCAAGGTCATGCGTTTCGGCGGCAATGATGCCGAGGTATTGGCGCGGCTCGCATGGCTGCGCGACTGCTTTGCCCCGGCGCTCGCGCGGGCGCTGCGAGGCTGCGGTGGCCTCGCTCTCTCGCCACAGCTCAAGCTCGGATATCCCGAGCAGCGCCTGTCCGTGTCACTTTGTGGTCCAAGATCGGTCCTAGGCTTGCTGTTTGCAATGAACCTTCCGGAGGGCCAATCATGAAGACGATGCCGATTCTTGCAGTCTGCGGAATGGTCTTTGCGGCAGCTGGCCCTGCGGCTATCGCCCAGGAGGCCGACATGAGCTTTTTCGTGACCAGCCAGGGGCCTGGCGACGGTGCAAATCTGGGAGGGCTCGATGGCGCGGACGCCCATTGTCAGCAGCTGGCCGAGGCTGCAGGGGTGGGCGGAAAAACCTGGCGAGCCTATCTGAGCACCAGCACCACGGACGCACGCGACCGCATCGGGACCGGCCCATGGCACAATGCCGACGGCGAGTTGATCGCTGAGGATCTCGATGCCCTCCACGGCGAGGACAACAACATCAGTAAGGAATCGGCTCTGAGTGAACAGGGCGAGGAGATCGAGGGCCGGGGCGACAGCCCGAACCGGCATGACATCCTGACCGGGTCCAATCCCGACGGCACGGCCATTCCGGACATGACCTGTAACGATTGGACGAGCAACGGCGAGGGCCAGGCAATGGTCGGTCATCACGACCGCATGGGCCTGCGCGACGATGCTCCCTCGAGGTCCTGGAACTCGTCTCATCCGTCACGCGGGTGCAGCCAGGAAGACTTGCGGTCGACCGGTGGCGACGGGCTGTTCTATTGTCTCGCGGTGAACGAGTAGCTGCTCAGGTCAGAGCTACAGAGAGGACGTTGAAAGCTTGAACCGGACAGGGCAGCGGATCGTTGACAAAGACGTCGAGGCCGTCGCCGGCCGCCGGTGGCTCAGCAGAATGCCATCGTCACCCGCCGATATGAAATGCTCAGCGAGCCCCCTGCAGTTCTCCCACCGGACCACTGCCATTGGCTGCCGCCCCGAGGGTCTTCTGTCAGCTACGCCCTGGCTAAATGGTGAAAGCGCCCAACAGTTTGGCTGGTCACTTGCGAACGTGTTGTACCCGCTCAAGAAGTTGCCGTGAGTCAATCAGCGGATCTCTGGAGCGGTAGGCGAGACGCGCATGGTACAGGCAGTATGGGGAAAGCTTGAGCGAAGCGTGGCCGCAAAAATGAAAGTCCTCCTTGCGGGGGTCACCAATGGGCCATTTGCAGGTGCGCTCGGTCAGCTTCTCAACGGTTAGCCGCTTGGCGATGGGCACCGCGGATGGGAATGGCTGGGTCTCAGGATTAACCAGCATCTCCGGCTCCGCCTTGAGTGCTGCGTTGCCAATGCTTGCCGGCCGCCACGGTCTGCGTTCGCTCCGAGACAGCCGCGGCTTGCATTGGTGCTTGAGCGAGGAGGTGGGCTGATCGCGTCCCAAAAGCCCCAGTCGGTGAATCTTTCCGATGACCGCACTGCGGCTGATGCCGCCCAGCTCCGCAGCGATCCGGCTCGCACTGAAGTTCTCGATCCATAACTTGCGCAAGAGCTCCACGCGTTCCTCGGTCCAGGACATCGCTTCCGGCCTCCCTCTTACCCTTTCGACCCAAATCCCTCTTCAACCAGCATCCTGATCAGTAGCCTTGGGCACGACGCGCAAACGGAGCTCTTTCGCCCTTAACCGAGCCTTCCGCGCTGCCTCGTACCGCCTCCTGACTTCTGGCTCGGCTTCCAGGCGGTCCCGCATGAAATGCTCCAGGGCTTCAGCGACGATCCGGTACTCAGGCGCCCCGAAATAGCCCTCCCGGAAATCCTGGATGCGCTCGATCAACTCCTCGTCGAACCCCAGGAGCTTGAGCCGCGATCCCTTGGAGGGCCTCGACATCACGCACGCGAATGGTTTTTGTACATTTAGGTATTTTTAGGTATCTCATGTGCGAGAGTCAAACTGATTCGGGTCGTCGCCTTGGGTGGCCGGCGTTATTGGCTTCTGGGGCGGCCGGGCCCATCCAGGCAGTCGTGGCGGCTTTCTTTCGCCGGCTGGCCGTGTGACGCTGCTTGCGGTTGTGGCAGCTGGCCGACCACGGTGTGGAACATCCCGTCATCGGAGTTTGAGACGCGCGAGCAACCCACCTCGAAGCCGGTGAGGGTGTTCACGCTGCCGATGGAACTGCACGTCCGGCCGGGGATCACCTCAACGATGTCGGGCGCGAGCAGCGTCAGCCGCAAGACGTGCGCCACATAGGAGGCATTCATGTTCGCCGCCTTGGCCAGCTCGATTATGGTGGTATACCGGCCGCTCTCCAGCATCTTCTTCCAGCGGAAGGCGCGGACGAGCGCCTTGACGGGTGGCTTGTCGACACGCGGGGCGCCCATCTGTCCCAGGCTTCTGGTCGAGCGAGTCTGTGTAACGCCGTATGGTATCGACGTCCGCCACTGAACTGCCAACCAGATGGCCAGAACCTTCACAAAATCAGCTGCCCACCTGACTCAAATATGCTGTCGACGGACAAGGTCGGGCCGCTGCTCAGACCACGGTCATAACATCTAGAAGCTAAAGCAGCGTACGTAGTTGGTCTCGTCGCTCTCCGGTACCTGGTCGAGGGGTGCATCGGCGCGAACGCAAATTTCACGGTCGCAGCTGAGGCGCCTTTGTGTGGGTCTTGGTCGATCACACGGGAGTACCCCTTTCCATCGCTGACACACAGACTGATACGTCACTCTTGCCTCCCGCATGCTGGACGGGGTGCGACTTTAGGCGCACTATGCCTCCCTTCCGTTTCGGAATCAGCGCCGCAGGAGGAGTTCACGGGTGATGGTTCGGCTTGTCTGGTTGCTGTTTCTGTTCATTTTTGCGGCCGGGGTGATGGCGCCCGTGCCGGCCGGTGCGGAGCCCCGGCGCGTCATTTTGCACCAGAACGTCGACTATCACGGCTTCGATTACGAGGTGCTCAGGAATGTCGGCCTTGAGGCGTGTCAGGCCGCATGCCTCGACGATCCGAGATGCCGGGCCTTCACCCACGACACCACGGCTCAGGTGTGCTTCCTGAAATCGCAGTCGAGCGAGCTCATCTCGTTTGACGGCGCCGTCGCCGGCCAGGTGGTCGCGGTCGAGCCGCAGCCGGCACTCGATGCACCTAACACCCTCGCCTTTCTTTCTTCCGGCCTTTCCGACGAGGCGCGAGCTTACCGGCAGAACATCCTCGCCGGCCGCGGCCGTGAACCGGCAGCCCCGATGGCGCTTGCGGCTGCCGCGACCGAAGCATTCAACAGCGGCGATCGCCGGGCGGCGGCGGAACTCTACCGCAAGGCCATCGCCCACTTACCGGACGACGTCGCACTGTGGGTGGGCCTCACCCGTGCCCTGCTCGGCATCCGGGCGGAGGCGAAGGACTGGGAACTGCCGCAGGAGGCAACTTCCGCGGCACAGAACGCCTATCGCCTCACCCACAGCACAGGCTCCCGCGCCCAGGCTCTGGCGCTGCTGGCAACGGCGTTGGAACGGCGCTCGCAGTTCCGGCCGGCGCTGGAGGCCTACAAGGCGAGCCTCGAGCTCGAGGACTCGGACGCCGTGCGCCGCGCCTACACCAATCTCAACGCCCGCCAGGGTTTCCGGGTGGTCGACAACACGGTCGATTCCGACAGCCCATCGCCAAGGATCTGTGTCCAGTTCTCCGAGCCTCTCGTTACCTCGCGCATGGATTACTCTGCCTTCCTCACCGTCAACGGACGCCCGGCGGCGAGCCTGGAGACGGAGGAGCAGCAACTGTGCATCGGCGGTGTAAAGCACGGCGAGCGCTATCGCATCGCGCTGCGCCCCGGCCTTCCTGCGGCGATCGGGGAAGTGCTCGAGCGCCCTGTCGCGCTCGATGTCTATGTCAGGGACCGACCGGCGTCGGTGCGCTTCACCGGAGACAATTTCGTGCTGCCTCAGGCCGGCGCCGCGGGCCTGCCGGTGGTCACCGTCAATACCGCGGAGGTGCAACTCGATCTCTACCGCATCGGCGAGCGCGGGCTCGCCCGGCTGATTGCCGATTCCACCTTTCTGCGCCAGCTCGATGGCTATGAGGTCGAGCGGCTGACGGAGGATCTGGGCGAAAGCCTGTGGAGCGGCACCCTTGAGGTCGAGTTCGAGGCCAACCGGGAGGTGGTAACGAGCATTCCCCTGGACGAGGCGCTGCCGCACAAGGCCGCCGGCATCTATGTGTTCGTCGCCACTGCCAAGGGTGAGCGCGCCGACAACTGGCAGCCCAAGGCGACCCAATGGTTCCTTGTGTCCGACATCGGGCTCACGACCTTGACCGGCGACGACGGTCTGCATGTATTCGTCCGGTCGTTGGCCAGTGCTGCGCCGCTGCCCGGTGTCGAGCTGCTGCTGATCGCACGCTCCAACGAGATATTGGCCACTGCGACGAGCGATGACTCTGGGACCGCCCGCTTCGAGCCGGGTCGGGCGCGCGCCACCGGGGCGCTGGCGCCGGCACTCGTGGTCGCCAGGACGGCAGAGGATTTTGTTTTCCTCGACTTCACCAGGGCGGGCTTCGACCTTTCCGACCGCGGGGTCGAGGGGCGCCCGGCGGCCCAGGCACTCGATCTGTTTCTTTACACCGATCGCGGCATCTATCGGGCCGGCGAGACGGTCAATATCGCCGGGTTGCTCCGCGACGGCGCGGCAAACGCTGTGCCCGGCATGCCGCTGACCATCGTGCTGGAGCGGCCCGACGGGGTCGAGCACCGGCGCTTCATCAGCGAGGACAAGGGGCTCGGCGGCCACTGGCTGGCGCTTGCGCTGCAGGACAACGCCATGCGTGGCACCTGGCGTGTCAGGGCCTATGTCGATCCCCAGGCTGCCCCGATCGCGGAACAGCGCTTTCTAGTCGAGGACTTCGTGCCCGACCGCATCGAGTTCGAGCTTACCGTGGGTGCCGAGCAGCTGAGGCCCGCGACCCCGGCGTCGTTCACCGTCGAGGGCCGCTTTCTCTATGGGGCCGCGGCCTCCAGCCTGACGCTGGAAGGTGAGCTGACGGTGGCGCAAGCGCGCCACCTTGCCGGATATCCCGGCTTCCTGTTCGGCCTTGCCGATGAAGTGGCCCCGCCGCTGCGCCAGCCCCTCCACGATCTGCCGGTCACCGACGAAGAGGGCAGAGCGACGTTCGATGTGGCCGTGGAAAATGTGCCGGAGGGGACCGGCCCCGTGGAAGCAACGGTTGCGGTGCGCATGCGCGAGGCTGGCGGGCGCGCCGTCGAACGCTCGCTTACGCTGCCTGTCAGGGCCGAGGGTCCGCTGATCGGCGTGCGTCCGATGTTCGATGGCGGCGAGATCGAGCAGGGGGCGGAGGCGCGGTTCGCCGTCGTCGGCGTTGCACCCGAAGGCAGCCTGGAGCGCCTGACGCGAGTGTCCTGGTCGCTGGTGAAGCTTGAGACCACTTACCAGTGGTACCGGTCAGGCGGCAGTTGGAACTACGAGCCGGTCACGGTTTCGCGCAAAGTTGCGGGCGGCCCGCTCGACATTTCGCCCGAGGCCCCGGCCGACATCGCGGTGCGGGTCGACTGGGGCCGTTACCGGCTCGATGTTGAGAGCAGCGATGCCGCGGGGCCGGCAACGAGTGTCGAGTTTACCGCCGGCTGGCATGTCGAGGCGCGCTCTACGGAAACCCCGGACGGGCTCGATATCGCCCTCGACAAGGAAAGCTACAGCCCCGGCGACACGGCACAATTGAGCATCTCGCCGCGCTTCGCCGGGCGGGCACTGGTTGCGGTCGGGGCCGAGCGACTGCTTTACACGTTTTCCGCCGATGTGCCGGAAGGTGCCACGGTGCTCGACGTTCCCGTCGGCGAGGACTGGGGTGCGGGGGCCTATGTGACCGTCAGTCTGTTCCGGCCCGGCAATGGGCCCGAAACGCGCCTGCCCCAGAGGGCGATCGGCGTCAAATGGCTCAAGGTCGATCCGGGCGAGCGGCGACTCGGTGTCTCGCTCAGGCTTCCCGACAAGATCAAGCCGGGCGACACCTTGACGGTGCCAATCTCCGTCACCGGCGTGGGGCCGGGCGAGGCGGGCCACATCATGCTGGCAGCGGTCGACGTAGGCATCCTCAACCTTACCAGCTACCAGCCGCCCAAGCCCGAAAGCTGGTTCTTTGGCCAGCGTCGCATGGGCATCGAGATCCGCGACTTCTATGGCCGGCTGATCGATGGCAGCCAGGGGGTGCCGGGGCGGGTCCGCTCGGGCGGCGACTCGGGCGGCCTCGCTATGCAGGCGAGCCCGCCGACCGAGCCTCTGCTGGCCCTGTTTTCCGGTGTGATCGAAACCAACGAGGAGGGCCAGGCCGAGATCAGCTTCGAGATCCCGCAGTTCGCCGGCACGATTCGGGTTATGGCGGTTGCCTGGACCGGCGAGGGCGTCGGCCACGCGGCCGGCGACGTCATCGTGCGCGATCCGGTCGTGATCACCGCCAGTTTGCCGCGCTTCCTGGCGCCGGGCGACGAGGCCGTGCTGCGCCTCGACATCGACAACACCGACGGGCCTGACGGCGACTACCGGTTGACCATCGAGGCTTCAGTCGAGGTCGCATCGACCCTGCCCGGGTCGGGACGGACTGTGACGCTGGAGTCAGGGCGCCGCACTGCCGTTGCCGTCCCGATCACGGCTGACCTGATCGGCACCGGCAGCTTTACGGTCCGCCTGGCCTCGGCAGACGTAGGGCCGGATTTCGAGAAGGTCCTCGCCGTGCCGGTGCGCGAGCCGCTGCTGCCGGTGAGCGAGCGCATGGAACTTGCGCTTGCGGGCAATGGCGGGACCATCAGGCTCGACGCCGACCTGCTGCGCGGCTTCAGGCGCGACGGGGCGGTGCTCACGGGAAGCCTCTCGCGCTTTGGCGGGCTTGACGTCCCCTCGCTGCTGCTGGCGCTCGACCGCTTTCCCTATGGCTGTGCCGAACAGACGACCAGCAAGGCCTTGCCGTTGCTTTATCTCAGCGAGCTGTCGGGATCGAGCGGGATCGCGGTCGATCCGGATGTGCACGATAGAGTCCAGAAAGCGATCGAGAAGGTGCTGTTCTATCAGTCCTCGTCGGGAAGCTTCGGACTGTGGTCGCCGGGCGATGGCGATCTGTGGCTCGACGCCTATGTCACCGACTTTCTTACCCGGGCGCGCGAGCTCGGTTATGCCGTGCCAGATCTGGCGCTCGGCCAGGCGCTCGACAATCTCGACAACACGCTGTCCTTTCAAACGGATATTCAACAGCGCGGCAGCGAGATCGCCTATGCGATTTACGTGCTGGCGCGCAGCCGGCGGGCCTCGATCGGAGACCTGCGCTATTACGCCGACACCCGGCTTGATGACTTCGCAAGCCCGATGGCCAAGGCGCAGATCGCTGCCGCCCTCGGGCTCTATGGCGAAACCGGCCGCGCCGAGGCCGCGTTTGACGCAGCCTTCGCAGCGCTCGACCTGACGCCGCCCTCGGCGCGCACCGACTACGGGTCGCGTCTGCGTGATGGCGCGGCGACCCTGGCGCTCGCCGCAGAAGCCCGCCCCGCACCCGGCGTCCTGCCCAATCTTCTGCGGCTGGTGTCCTCAAGTCGGCTCGAGCAGCGTGCCACCAGCACCCAGGAGAACGCCTGGCTGCTGCTTGCCGCGCGCGCCTTGCGCGCAAGCGCTGGCGACATCCGCCTGGAGATCAACGGCGCGCCCCATTCCGGCAACCTGTCGATCGATGCCAACGCCGAGTCTCTCGGGCGTGAAGCAATCGAGATTGTCAACCGGTCCGACGGTGAGCTTGAGGCCGTGATCACTGTGACCGGCGTGCCCGAGACGCCGCGGCCCGCCGGCGGGGACGGGTTCGACATCGAGCGCAGCTATTACACCATCGAGGGGACGCCCGTCGATGTCTCGACCGTCGGCCAGAACGAGCGCTTCGTGGTGGCCATCCGGTTCACCGAGCACAATGACTGGCCATCGCGCGTGTTGGTCACCGACCTGTTGCCGGCCGGTTTCGAGATCGACAACCCGAGGCTGGTCGGGTCGGCCGACCTCGCGGCGTTCGATTGGCTGCCGGACACCGTCGATGTTGCCCATAGCGAGTTTCGCGACGACCGTTTCGTGGCGGCCTTGAACCGCGATGAGAACGACGATCGCAGCGTCACCCTGGCCTATGTCGTGCGCGCCGTGTCGCCGGGGCGCTTCGCCCATCCGGCGGCCCGGGTCGAGGACATGTACCGGCCGCATCTGGAGGCGCGCACCGAGACAGGCGTGATCGAGATCACCGGTCCGCGGCCGTGAGTCCGGCGCGCTCGGCCTGGGCGTTGACGCCCTATGTCCTTGCCGTGGTGTTGGTCGCGGGCGCGATCGGCGTGAGCGAACTCGATCGGGCTTGGCCGCCGGCGCTCGATCGGGCGGTTCCGGTGTCGGTTGAAGTGCACGACCGCAATGGCAAACTGCTCAGGGCCTTTGCCACCCCCGCCGGCTACTGGCGCCTCAGGGCCGATCTCGATGCCATCGATCCGGGCTTTGTCCGCATGCTTCTGGTCTATGAGGACCGGCGCTTCGACCGCCATATCGGCATCGATCCGCTGGCCATGGCGCGCGCCACCTGGCAGTTTGTGCGCCACGGCCGTGTCGTGTCCGGCGGCTCGACCATCACCATGCAGCTGGCCCGCCTGCTGGACGGCCCGAAACAGCGCTCGCTTGCGACCAAGCTGGTCCAGATGCTGCGCGCGCTGCAGATCGAAACCCGGCTCAGCAAGCGCGAGATCCTCGAACTCTATCTGACGCTTGCCCCCTATGGCGGTAACCTCGAAGGCACGTCCGCCGCGGCGCTGGCGTATTTCGGCAAGCCGCCGGAAAAGCTGACCACGGCCGAGCAGGCGCTGCTCGTTGCCCTGCCGCAACTGCCGGAACACCGCCGGCCCGACCGGCATCCGGACGCCGCTCTTCGTGCCCGCGACCGGGTGCTTGAGCGCATGGTGGCCGCGGGGCTGCTCGACCAGGCCGAAGCGGGGCAGGCCCGGCGCGCGGCGCTCAGGGCCCACCGGCGCAATTTGCCGGCCCATGCCGCTCACCTGGCGCAGCAGGCAGTGCGGCTCGAACCGGACCGCCGAGTGCATCGAACGACGCTCGATCGAGATATTCAGGCGGCCCTTGAGACTCTGGCGCGCGAGCGGGCACCGGGTCTGGGCGAGCGGCTGTCTATCGCCATGCTGCTGGTCGATCACACCTCGGGCGAGGTCATCGCTCATGTCGGATCGCCAGGCATTTTCGATACCCGGCGCTGGGGCGAGATAGATATGGTCGAGGCCGTGCGCTCGCCCGGATCGGCGCTCAAGCCGTTCATTTACGGCCTGGCATTCGAGGACGGATTGCTGCTGCCCGAAACGCTGGTCGAAGACCGGCCGGCCGATTTCGCCGGCTACCGACCGGCCAATTTCGACCTCACCTATCAGGGCACGGTGACGGCGCGCCAGGCGCTACAGCTGTCGCTCAACGTGCCGGCGATCGAACTTCTGGACAGCATCGGCCCGCAGCGCCTCATGGCGCGGATGGGCGCTGCTGGCGTTCGCGCCGAGTTGCCGGCGGACCGCGCGCCGGGCCTTGCCATCGGCCTGGGCGGCATTGGCTTGACGCTGCGCGATCTGGTGACGCTTTACGCCGGCTTGGCCAATGAGGGTCTGGCAGTGAGGTTGAAGGACGGCATCGGGCACGGCGCCAGTGCGCCGGCCGCCGGAATGCAGCTGCTCGAGCCCCGCGCCAGCTGGTATGTGGCCGATATTCTCGCCGGCACCCCACCGCCCGATTTCGCCCGCGCCGCCGTGCCCTACAAGACAGGCACGTCCTATGGCTATCGCGATGCCTGGGCCGTGGGCTTCGACGGCCGCTATGCGCTCGGTGTGTGGGTCGGCAGGCCGGACAATGCCTCGGTTCCCGGGCTCACCGGTCACGCCACGGCCGCCCCGCTGCTGTTCGAGGCCCTCGAGCGGCTGCCCGCCCCACGCCTGCCGGTGTTCAAGGCGCCGGCCGACGCGTTGAGGCTTTCCACCGCCGATCTGCCGCCGGGGCTGCAGCGTTTCACCCAGTCCGGCAAGCGCCTCCCGGTCAGCCGCGGCGCCGGGGTCCGGCCGCCGGTCATCGTCCATCCGCCCGACGGGGCGCGCGTCGACCTGGACCAAGCGCAGGGCGGGCCGGCGCGCCTGGCCGTGAAGCTCGA
>CAYWVA010000026.1:0-18603 GCA_964461545.1 uncultured Rhizobiaceae bacterium
AATCGAGGCCGTCGGCATGGCGAGGACGCGGGCAACCATGGCCGGGGCGGATCTGGTCGTGTGGATCGGCGCCCCGGATGTGGAGTGCCAGCCGCCAGCGATCGATTCGGACTCGTTATGGATCATGAACAAGTGCGATCTTCGCGACGGCGATGCGGTACCTTGCGGAACAAGCGCACTGCTCTGGCTGTCGGCACAGTCAGGTGAAGGTGTCGATGTGTTCGTGGGCCGGCTGTCGGACTGGGCTCGAAGCCACTTCGCGGGCGCCGAGTCTGCTCTCGTCACCCGGGAGCGCCAACGCCACGCCATCGAGGAGTGCTGCGGGCATCTGGCCCGCGCCACCTGTGGGGAGGGTGTGGCGCTTGAATTGGTGACCGAGGAAGTGCGCTTGGCGGCCCGGGCGCTTGCCCGCCTGGTCGGCCGGATCGACGTTGAGGATCTGCTCGATGTGGTGTTTCGCGACTTCTGCATCGGAAAGTGACGGCGGTCGGCAGATGTTTCACGTGAAACGATCGGTTGTTTCGGGCTTGGACGTGAGCCCCAGGGGCGCTAAATGCGGACGAACTCGTGGCCGAACCAGGGGCACCGACGATGGAGCGCTATGACGTCATGGTCGTGGGAGGCGGGCACGCCGGAACCGAGGCAGCCGCGGCAGCGGCGCGGCTTGGCGCGCGGACCGCCCTCATTACTCATCGCAGGGATACGATCGGGGAAATGTCGTGCAATCCCGCCATCGGCGGCCTCGGCAAGGGCCATCTGGTGCGCGAGATCGATGCCCTCGACGGCATCATGGGCCGGGCCGCCGATGCCGCCGGCATTCAGTTTCGGGTCCTCAACCGCTCGAAAGGCCCGGCGGTGCGCGGACCCAGGTGCCAGGCGGATCGCGGCCTTTATCGCCGCGCCGTCCAGGACCTGCTCGCTGAAGCGCACGGGCTCAGCATCATCGAGGCCGCCGTCGCCAGTCTGGTGGTCGATGGCCGGCAGGTGACGGGGCTTGTGGCCGAAGACGGGCGGGTGTTTCGCGGCGATGCCATCGTGCTCACCACCGGCACGTTTCTCGACGGCCTGATCCACATCGGCGAGCGGCGGATTCCCGCTGGCCGGGCAGGCGAAGCGCCCGCCTATGGGCTGTCGGCACAGCTCAAATGCCTCAACGTCCAGCTAGGCCGGCTCAAGACCGGGACGCCGCCGCGCCTCGACGGGCGCAGCATCGATTGGCGGGCGCTGGAGGTGCAACACGGCGATGATCCGCCGGAGCCCTTCTCGTTCATGACCGAAACGATTACCACGCCCCAGGTTGTCTGCCACATTACCCGCACGACCGCCGCGACCCATCGGATCATCGCCGACAACCTGCACAGGTCACCGATGTATTCCGGCCGGATCAGCGGGCCGGGCCCGCGCTACTGCCCGTCCATCGAGGACAAGGTGGTGCGCTTCGGCGACCGGGATTCGCACCAGATCTTCCTCGAGCCGGAAGGCCTGGATGATCCGACGGTTTATCCCAACGGCATCTCGACCTCGCTGCCGGAAGAGGTGCAGGAAGAGTTTCTAAGGACAATTCCGGGGCTCGAGCACGCCAAAGTGCTGCGCCCGGGCTATGCCATCGAGTATGATTACGTCGACCCCAGGGAGCTCAGCCCCGGGCTCGAGCTCAAGGCGCTTTCCGGGCTGTTCCTGGCCGGTCAGATCAACGGCACGACCGGTTACGAAGAAGCCGCCGCGCAAGGGCTGGTGGCCGGCCTGAATGCCGCCCGGCGGGCGGGCAGGCAGGATCCGGTCACCATCGAACGCTGCGATGGCTATGTCGGGGTGATGATCGACGATCTGGTCACCCGCGGGGTCAGCGAGCCCTACCGCATGTTTACCTCGCGCGCCGAGTACCGGCTGGTGCTCCGGGCGGATAACGCCGACCAGCGCCTGACGCCGCTTGCCTGCCGGCTCGGTTTGGCCGGCCAAGCGCGCGCCCGGGCGTTCGCCCGCAAGATGGCCGCCCTGGAGGAGGCTCGAACGTTGGCAGGGGGGCTGTCGCTCACCCCCAACGAGGCCGCGCACGCCGGCATCAGGATCAATCAGGACGGGATCCGGCGCACGGCACTTGACCTTCTCGCCTATCCGGACGCCGGGCTCGAAGCGCTGCGGCGCTTGTGGCCGCAGTTGGCAGGCGTGGCGCCATGGGCACTCGAACAGCTCCAGGCGGACGCTGTCTATGCCGGCTATATCGACCGCCAGCGTTGCGACATCGAGGCGTATCGTCGCGACGAGGGGCTGGCCTTGCCGGGGGACCTCGACTATGCCGCAGTCCCGGGACTGTCGCACGAAGCCAGGCTCAAACTGGCGCGCGTTCGGCCGGCGACACTCGGCCAGGCGTCGCGTATCGATGGCATGACACCGGCGGCTGTGGGCGTGCTTCTGGGCTACGTGCGCAGCGTGGGCCGGGCCCCGCGCCGGCTGAACCCTGAACAGGTGGCCGGCCATGGACGGCAGTGCTGAACACTTCGCCCGCCGCTTCGATGTTTCACGTGAATCACGGGCCCGGCTCGAGGCATTCGTCGAGCTGCTGCTGAAGTGGCAAAAGCGCATCAACCTCATCGGCCCGGCGACAGTGGACGACGTGTGGCAGCGCCACATTGCCGATGCGGCACAGCTCACGGCGTTGATCCGGCCGCATGTGCAGAAAGCGGTCGACCTCGGTAGCGGTGGCGGCATCCCCGGTCTGGTGATCGCCATCTTGCTTATGGAGCACCGGTCGAACCACCGGCCCGCCACCGTCCATCTGGTGGAAAGCACCGGCAAAAAGGCGGCGTTTCTGCGTCAGGCGGTGCAGCTGACCGGAGCGCCGGCGCTGGTTCATCACTGCCGCATCGAATCGCTGGCGCAGGCCGGGCGCCTGGAAAACGTCGATTTGGTGACGGCGCGCGCCCTGGCACCGCTGCCGAAACTGATTGAGCTGGCCGCCCCGTGGCTCCAGTCGGGCGCCTGCGGACTGTTCCACAAGGGGCAGGATGTAGATAGCGAATTGACCGAATCCGCAAAATCTTGGAGAATCAGTTATACTAAGCACCCCAGCGTCGTGGATCCGAGCGGGTGCATCCTCGAGGTAAAGGAAATTGCGCATCTCTCCTGACGGCACCGCAACCGGGCCGCGGCCGAGAATCCTGGCCATCGCCAACCAGAAGGGCGGGGTCGGCAAGACCACCACGGCCATCAACCTGGGCACGGCGCTGGCCGCGGTCGGAGAGAGCGTTTTGGTGGCCGATCTTGATCCCCAGGGCAATGCCAGTACCGGGCTCGGGGTCCCGCGACACGGCACCCGGCAATCGACCTATCATGTGCTGGTCGGCGAGGCAGGGCTGGGCGACGTGACCATGGGGTCGGGCATCCCGCGCCTTGACTGCGCACCCTCCACCATGGACCTGCTGGGCGCCGAACTCGAGCTCGCTGGGCTCGAGCGCAAGGCCCATCGTCTCCACGACGCCATCGAGCAAATGGTCCTTTCGCCGATTCGCAACGGCCAGTGCCCGTATACCTATGTGCTGCTCGATTGCCCGCCATCGCTCAATCTGCTGACGATCAATGCCCTTACAGCGGCCGACGCCGTGTTGGTGCCGCTGCAGTGCGAGTTCTTCGCTCTCGAAGGCTTGAGCCAGCTTCTCAAGACGGTGGAGCGCGTGCGCGCCAACCTCAATCCACGCTTGAGCATTCAGGGAGTAGTGCTCACCATGTTTGACCGGCGCAACTCGCTGTCGGAGCAGGTGGCCAAGGACGTACGGGGCGTGCTGGGGGACAAGGTCTATACCACCGTGATCCCGCGCAACGTGCGGGTGAGCGAAGCGCCGTCCTATGGCAAGCCGGTGCTGCTCTATGACTATGGCTGCGCCGGCAGCCAGGCCTATATTCGGCTCGCATCCGAAATCATCCGGCGCGAAAAGCATTTGAAAGTGGCCTGACGCGAATGATTCGGTTCGGGAACGATCAGAGGATGCCATGGTAGTGCAAAAGCAGCGTTTGGGCCGGGGGTTGGCGGCGCTGATCGGCGACAATGCCGCCGAGGAGACTGTCATAGACGAGGCGCGGGGCTTGCGACGCATCCCCATCGAGCTTCTTCACCCCAGTCCGCACAATCCGCGGCGACGATTCGCACCAGAACAAATCGAAGAGCTGGTGCAATCGATCCGCGCCCGGGGTGTCCTGCAGCCGCTGATCGTTCGCCCCCGCAGCGATGGCCAAAGCTATGAAATCGTGGCCGGGGAACGGCGCTGGCGAGCCGCGCAGCGGGTGCCGATGCATGAGGTGCCGGCGCTGATCCGCGAGTTCAGCGATGCTGAGGCGCTCGAGATTGCGCTAATCGAGAACATCCAGCGCGCCGATCTCAATGCGCTCGAGGAAGCCCAAGGCTATGCCCAGCTTATCGAGCACTTCGGCTACACCCAGCAGCAGCTCGCCGACTCGATCAGCAAGAGCCGCAGCCACATCGCCAACTCGCTGCGGCTGCTGTCGCTGCCCGACGAGGTCAAGGCCCACATCGAAAGCGGAGCGTTGACGGCCGGGCACGCCCGCACCCTGGTGGCAAGCCCGGCCCCGGCCGAGCTGGCCCAAGACATCATCAAGCTCGGGCTCAGCGTCCGTGAAGCCGAACGGCTGACACAGTCAGTCCAGCAGGGGCAGAAGAAAGGTCGCCGCCCGCCCCACTCAGATGTCGATACCCGCGACCTGGAGCGACGGCTCCGCGAAGCGCTCGGCCTCAAGGTTGAGATCGCCGACCGGGGGGAGGCCGGCGGCCGGATGACCATTCACTACCGCACCGTGGAGCAGCTCGAGGCGGTGTGTCGCCGGCTCACGAGGCAGTAGTTGCGAGTATCAGCCTGCTTTCGCGCGCATGGATTGCGACCGGCGCGCCAGGGCCAGAAGGGCCCGCTCGGCGATGGCATGATCGAGGGCTGCAAACTGCCGCGTCTGCGCGGTGGCCTCAAGAACGGTGCGCAGCGCCCCGTCGAGGGCAGCGCCTGACCACAAGGCAAGCTGGCGCTTGAGGCTGTCTTGGCGGAGGTAGTGAATGGGCGGGCGGGCGCTGCGCAGCACGGCGTCGCGCGACTTGCCCCGGTCGATGTCGCTGCGCCACTCCTGCAGGCGGGCCAGGTGGCTGCCGGTCGTGCTCAGGATCGCGGATGGCGAGGTGCCGCTTTCGGCGAGCTGCGCCAACCGCCGGCAGCACTCGGCCACGTTGCCGGCAAAGGTCGCATCGAGGAGGGCATCGAGCGATGCAGCCGAGACGTCGCCGCACACCGCCTCGACGTCGGTTAGCTCGATCGATCCCCGCCCATGGCAATAAAGCAGGAGCTTTTCGATCTCGCGGCGCGACAGAGCCCGATCGCTGCCGATGCGGTCGACGACGTGTTCGACGACGTCATCGGCTATGGTGAGATTTGCCTCCGCTGCGGCCCGGCCGACCAGGGCGCGCAGATCCTCCAGGCTGTCCTCGTAGCAGGCAATGACGACGGCGTGCTTTGACTGTTCGAATTGGGTGCGCAGCTTTGACGACTTGGCCAGGGCGCCGGCTTCGGCAACGATCAGCGCCTCCCCCCCGGGATCTGCCAGATAGGACTCACATGAGCCTTGAAAGGCGCTGCCGGCGGGGGCCACCCATACCACACGGCGGCCGCCGAGAAACGACAACGAACGGGCTTCGTCGGCGAGGCGGGCCGGATCGGCGGCAAGACTGCTGTCTGCGAGCTTCACGACGAGGAACGGATCGTCGTGCGGGCCGGCAACCGTGTGCACGATCGAGGTCGCCACCTCATGGACCCGCCCGGCATCGGGGCCATAGACCAACACTGCCTTGGTGTCGCGAGACGGAACACGGATGAAGGAGGCAATGGCCGAACCCTTCAAGGCAGTCATGGCGGCAGGCCTCAGCGGCTGGCGAAGAACGCAGCGATCCGGGTCCGGATGTCGACGCCGACCTCCTTGGCGGCGCGTTCCTCGGCGGTGATGCGCGCCTGCGCATTGGCAAACGGCGTGCCGGTGCGGTCATACGAGGCCTGGGAGAAGGTTCGGCCAGCATAGAGGTTCGTTCCAGAGGAGTTTTCGATCAGCCGAAAATCAACATCGACCCGAAATGAACGTCGCAACACATCCGTATCGAAAGCTTGTATAGATACCTCTTCGGCGGCTCTCGGGAGTAGTTCCAAGGTGTACAGGTCATCATCGCGCCCGGGGGCCGCCATGGATGGGATCAGTTCGTTTCGGATCAGTTGACCCAGCCTGGTAGTTTGTTCCGCTACCGCAACAAAGGCCAGGTCGTGGCCCGCCGACCCGCCGTCGTGGCGCGTGCCATAGAGCGGTTGAAAGCCGCAAGCGGTGAGGCCAAAAAACAAGCCCAGCACCACAATCCAGCGGGAGCTGCTGTTCATGATCATCCCGTCACCACATTCACGATCCGGTCTGGGACAACGATGACCTTGCGGATCGGTTTGCCGTCGATGGCGCGGCGGACATTATCGAGCTTGAGGACCGCCGCCTCGACCTCGTCATTGCCAAGGCCGCGCTCGATACCGATTTCGGCGCGCCGCTTGCCGTTGACCTGCACCGCCATTGTCACGGTGTCGCTCACCAGAAGTGCCGGGTCGGCGACCGGCCATGGCGTTTGTGCCACCAGACCGTCCTGGTCGAGGACGCGCCAGCACTGTTCGGCAAGGTGGGGCACCATGGGCGCAGCGATTCGGGCGATGATCTCGGCGCTCTCTCTCAAAGCCGCGTTCAACCCCGGCGACGGCGGCTCCTGCAGCCCCGATTGCAGCACGTTCGCAAGCTCATAGATGCGCGCAATGGCCCGATTGAAACGCAGCGCCTCGATGTCGCTGCCGACCGCGTGCAGCGCCTGATGGGCGGCACGACGGATCTCGAACGCCGTGCCGGACAGCGCCGTCTCCGCCGCTCCGGTCTCTTGCGCGCCCGTCTGGCCGGGGCGTTCGGCGATGTCGTTGATCATCCGCCACAGTCGCTGCACAAACCGCCACGAACCCGCCACACCGGACTCGGTCCATTCGATGTCGCGCTCCGGCGGGGTGTCGGAAAGCATGAACCAGCGCGCCGTATCGGCACCATAACGAGCAATGATCTCCTCGGGGTCAACCACGTTCCTGCGGGACTTCGACATTTTCTCAGGGGGTCCGAGCGCCAGGCGCTCTCCCGTTTCGCGGTGGAAGACACCGTCTTCGCGCTTGTCCGCCTGAGCCGGTTCCACCCATTCGCCATTGGCGGCGCGGTAGGTCTCATGGATCACCATGCCTTGGGTGAACAAGCTGGAGAAAGGCTCATCGAGGCCCAAGTGCCCGGTGCGGCGCATCGCCCGGCAGAAGAACCGGGAGTAAAGAAGATGCAGAATGGCATGTTCGATACCGCCGATATACTGGTCGACCGGCATCCAGTAAGCCGCCGCCGCCTGATCGACCGCCACGTCGGCATGGGGCGAGCAGAAGCGCGCGAAATACCAAGATGAGTCCATGAAGGTGTCGAAGGTGTCGGTCTCGCGCTCAGCCGCACTGCCACAGCCCGGACAGGTGACGTTTTTCCAGGTCGCATGGCGGTCGAGAGGGTTGCCGGGGCGGTCGAAGCTGACGTCGTCGGGGAGGATGACCGGCAAATCGCCTTTCGGCACCGGTACGGCGCCGCAAGCCGGGCAGTGGATGATGGGAATCGGGCAGCCCCAGTAGCGCTGCCGGGATACCCCCCAGTCGCGTAGCCGATAGTTTACGGTGCGCTCGCCCACGCCCATACTTTCGAGCCGGTCTGCGACCTCGTGTTTGGCTTCAGGCACGCTCAGGCCGTTGAGGAAGTCGGAATTGATCATGATGGTATCGTCGCCTTCGCTGTCCAGGAAGGCCTCGCCGCCAATCTCGAAACGCTTCTCGTCGGTGCCGCGCGGGGCCACGACCGGGATGACCGGCAGGCCATACTTTCGGGCATACTCTAGGTCGCGCTGGTCATGGGCCGGGCAGCCGAAGATCGCCCCCTCGCCATACTGCATGAGCACAAAATTGGCGGCGTAGACCGGCAGGCGCACGCCCTCGCGGAAAGGGTGGCGGGCATAGATGCCGAGCGGCAAGCCGGTCTTTTCGGCCTTCTCCACCGCCTCTTCGCTGGTGCCCAACGCCGCACACTCCTTGCGGAACCGCTCGATTTCGGGCGACCGCCTGGCGGCGTCGCGGGTCAGGGTATGATCGGCCGAAACAGCGCAGAAGGTGGCGCCGAAGATGGTGTCGTGCCGGGTGGTGTAAACCATCAGGCGGTCGGGCAACGGTGTCCCCGCCTCGTCCTCGAGGGCGAAGGAAAACCTGAGCCCCTCCGACCGGCCGATCCAGTTGCGCTGCATCACCCGCACCTTTTCCGGCCAGCCCGGCAGGCTATCGAGGGCCTGGAGCAGTTCCTCGGCATAATCGGTGATCTTCAAGAACCACTGGGCGAACTCGCGCTTCTCCACTTCCGCGCCCGAGCGCCAGCCACGCCCGTCGATCACCTGCTCGTTGGCCAGCACGGTCTGATCGACCGGATCCCAGTTGACCATTGCCGTCTTGCGTTCGACCAGGCCGGCCTGCAGAAAATCCAGAAACATCTCCTGTTCATGGCGATAATAGTCGGCGTCGCAGGTGGAGATCTCGCGGCTCCAGTCGAGCGACAGCCCCATCGACTTGAGCTGGCGGCGCATGGCATCGATGTTCTGGTAGGTCCAGTGCTTGGGATGCACCCCGCGCTCCATGGCGGCATTCTCCGCCGGCATGCCGAAGGCGTCCCACCCCATGGGGTGGAGGACGTTGAAGCCGCGGCTGCGCATGTAGCGGGCGATCACGTCGCCCATGGTGTAGTTGCGCACATGGCCCATGTGGATGCGACCCGACGGATACGGGAACATCTCCAGCACATAGTATTTCGGTTTCGAGCGGTCTTCGAGCGCCTCAAAGCACCGGTGCTCTTCCCAGGTTCGCTGCCAGCGCGGCTCGGCCTCGCCGGGATCGTATCGGGCACTCGTCATGACGGCAGAACCACTCAATCGCCGGAAACACCCCCAAACAGTTTCGTCCGGCCCGCTTCGAGTACCAGCACTTGTCAGCGCCTGCAAGTTCGGCCATACCGCGCCAAGGCTCGTAAGAACATGCCGACACCATCTGGCCACCCCGATTCCGGCAGTTGCAACGATGTGCTGGCGCGTCTGGCACAGGTGCGCCGGCGTATTGCCGCGGCGGCGGAGGCCGCCGGGCGCCGGGCCCAGGACGTGACGCTCGTCACCATCACCAAGAGCTTTTCTGCCGACGTCATCGCGCCGGTCATCGAAGCCGGCTTGCGGGTGTTCGGAGAAAACCGCGTGCAAGAGGCGGCGGGCAAGTGGCCGGGGCTCAAGGAACGCTGGCCCGACATCGAACTCCATCTGGTGGGCCCTCTGCAGACCAACAAGGCCGCCGATGCGGTGGCCCTGTTTGACTGCATCGAAACCCTTGATCGGCCGAAACTGGCCGGGGCGCTCGCCACCGAGTTTGACCGCCAGGGGCGCCAGCCGGAACTTTTCATCCAAATCAACACCGGTGCAGAGCCCCAGAAGGCTGGGGTTCTGCCCGGCGATGCCGACCGGTTCATCGCCGAATGCCGCAACGACCATGGATTCGCCATAGCAGGGCTGATGGCCATCCCGCCATTCGAGGAGGAGCCGGCGGTGCATTTTGCACTGCTCGAAAAGATCGCAAAGCGCAACGGCATCGCCAAGCTCTCCATGGGCATGAGCGGTGATTTCGAGACGGCGATCGCTCTCGGCGCCACCCATGTGCGGCTTGGCACGGCGATCTTCGGAGACCGGCCGCGGCGCGGCGGGTAAGCCCGAAATATGGGGCTCATGGTGAGATTCTGAGACAGGTTTCCGGTCCGCAGCGGGCAAGCAGCCCCACCATGTCGGCGCGGCTCACAGCCACGCAGCCCTCGGTCGGGCCGAGGTCTGGTGAGGCTAGGTGGAAGAAAATGGCGCTGCCGAGGCCGGCGCGCGGCGGATCGTCGTTGTAGCCCAGCACCACGACGATGTCGTAGAGCCCGTCATCGCGCCACAGGGTCTCGGCACTGGCCTGGTAAGGCAGTTGGACGAGCCGATTGTAGCGGCGGTCGGCGGGGCAATCGCACCACCCATCGGTCGCCGCCAGCGCCTGTACGGCAAGCCCGGTGGTCGGTCGGTCAACCCGGTCGGGACGGAACAGGACGTAGCGCAGTGGCCAGGTGCCGGCCGGGCTGGCGCCGTCGCCTTCGCGCTTGCGATCGGTGACACCGGCACGGCCAAGGGCGCATGGGATGTGCCTGTGCCCGGCCGTCAGGACGCCGCGATAGTGGCCCGCCTGCACAGGGACCACGGTGATCAGGTCGAGTAGCCTGAGCTCAGACATTGGCCAAAAGCTTGCTGAATTACCCGCATCGAAATACACAAGAAGCAAGGGATGACAAAGCCAGCCCGGCCGCTCAGGCGCCGGGCCTGGTGTCGGGAGAAGAGTCCAGACCATGAGTACGGCCAGAAAACTCCTCATTGTCGACGACGACGAAATGCTGTGCGAGTCGCTGCTTGAGCAGTTCTCGCTGCACGGCGATTTTGCCGCGATGGCTGTCCAGACCGGGAAAGAGGCCATCAAGGTCGCAGGCTCGGAGTTGATCGATCTGATAATCCTGGACGTGAGCCTTCCCGACATGGACGGGCGCGAGGCCTGCAAAGCCATGCGCAACGGCGGCTACAAGGGCCCGGTCATCATGTTGACCGGCCAGACAACCGATGCCGATGCGATCCTGGGGCTTGATGCCGGAGCCAACGACTATGTGTCCAAACCGTTCAAGTTCGCGGTGCTGCTGGCCCGCATCAGGGCCCATCTGCGCCAGCACGAGCAGAGCGACAATGCTGCCTTCAGGATCGGTACCTACACCTTTCGTCCCAGTGCCAAGCTGCTCATTGGCGACGACAATCGCAAGGTGCGGCTGACCGAAAAGGAGACATCGATCCTCAAATACCTGTACCGCGCCGGCCGCGACGTGGTGGGGCGCGAAACGCTCCTGCACGAAGTGTGGGGCTACAGCGCCGGCGTCACCACCCACACGCTGGAAACGCACGTCTACCGGCTCAGGCAGAAGATGGAACGCGACCCGTCGAACGCCGAGATTCTGGTCACCGTGTCGGGCGGATACAAACTCGAACCTTGATCCTCGCGGCACTTCCGGCTTGCCTTGCCGGCAACGGGGCGCGTTAAGTGACTGTATAGGGCTGGCAGGGGACCGGATGAGCGTGCGCAGCGAAGTCAAGCTTCTGCGACAGGTCCCGTTGTTTGCGGCGGTCGACCCGGCACAGCTCCAGGTCGTGGTCTTTTCGGCCGAGCGGGTCGAAGTCGGGGCTGACGAAACCCTGTTTGCGGCGGGAGACCAAGTCGGCGCCGGCTATCTGGTGCTCAGCGGCAACGGCGAGGTGCTCAAGCCCGAAGCCGGCGAGAATGTGCAAGTGGCGCTGATCGAAAGCGGGGCTTTTCTCGGCGAACTGGCCATGGTCGCCAATCTGCCGGTCTCGGTGACCATCCGGGCCCTAACGCCGATGCGGGCGTTGCGGATCGGACACGACCTGTTCTTGCGGGTGTGCGGCGAATTCCCAGACATCGGGACCAAGGTGATGGAGGCGCTCGCCAGCCGGTTGGACACCTCCATGGAGGACCTCCGCCAGGCCAAGGCCTTTTTCGATCGCGCGCGTCCGTTCAACCGGTCATAATTCAAGATTGGCGAGGACCGGCACGTGGTCGGAGGGTTGAGGCCAGCCGCGTGTTTCGCGGATGGTGTTGACCGATCGGCAGGCACCGGCAAGGCGGGCGTCGAGCCAGATGTGGTCGAGACGACGGCCTCGATCCGACAGGTCCCAGTCGCGGGCCCTGTAGCTCCACCAGCTATAGAGCTTCTGGTCGTGTGGCACGTGTTCGCGCATCACGTCTATCCACTGTCCAGCCGCCTGTATCGCGGTGAGGCGCTGAGTCTCGACGGGGGTATGGCTCACCACCTTCAAAAGCTGGCGGTGCGACCAGACGTCGTTCTCAAGCGGCGCGATGTTGAAGTCGCCGGCCACAACGGTGGGCGCGTCGCTTTGCCGCTGCACCCAGGGCAGCCAGGCTGCGAGTTCGTCGAGGAAACCCAGCTTATGGGCGAATTTGGCATTGATCAGCGGATCGGCAAGGTCGCCGCCGGAGGGCACGTAGAGGCTGTGAATCCACAGCGGGCGCGGTGCGGCAAGCCGTACTGCAAGGTGCCGGGCGTCATGCTTGGCGCAAAACTGCCGCGAATACGCGTCCTCAAACGCGAAGCGCGATAGGATGGCGACCCCGTGGTAGCCCGGCTGGCCGCTGTGAGCGATGTGGTGATAGCCAAGCTTGGCGAATGCAGCGGAAGGAAACTGACCGTCAGGGCATTTGGTCTCCTGGAGGCAGAGCACATCTGGCTCCCAACTCTCCAGAAAACGGACGACCTGATGGGTCCTGAGGCGAACCGAATTGATGTTCCAGGTGGCGATCCTTGCCTGCACGCTCAGCCGCACCGCTTCTTCAAAGCCCTAGCCCATGTCCTTTGGACCGAAAGGGGTCATCCAGACACAAAAAGGGCGCCCGGTCGGGGGCCCGGGCGCCCTCGCGCCTTTGTGCGCTTGCGCCGGGAGGGGAAGAACCGGCGCGTACCGCTACCCGTGGTCATTCGAGCGGGGGGCAGAGCGACCACGTTTTGGTGGCAGCGGGTACTGAAATCAAAGTAGAGGGAACGGACGCGGTTTTCAACTCCCTTTTCAAAACTTTTCGTGAATCCCCGTTGCGACCCGCCGGAAGGCCCATGTTCTCCACCGCCAAAGGCGGGCGGCTATCTGTCGCCAGGCGACCCGCGCTGTGGCACCTCAATCCGGAACAGACCCGGGTCCGGATCGATCCCGGCAACGATGCCATTGAGAGAGATCGTCGTGCGGCGTCCCTGGCCGTCGATGATGATCCATTGCTGCAGCTCGTTGTTCTGGTCATCGAACACCAGCACCAGATGGCCAGGAACCAGCTTGCTTTTGTCCTCGAGCGTCAGCGTCGTCAGGCCGTCGATCCGCTCCACGTCGAGGACATTGGCCTCACTGAGGAGATCCACCTCCTCGGCCAGCACCAACCGCAGCGGGGTCGCCGACAGGGGATACTGGTCGGCCGTGTTTCTGGCATTGTTTTTGACGGTTACCCAGGTGCCGTCGGCAACCACGATGAAGGGGTTCGGGGGGGCGTATTCGAATCTCAGGCGGCCCGGCTTGGCGATATAGAACACGCCGGTCGACACATGGCCCTTGGGGCCGACCTGCATGAACTCCCCCTGGAGCGTGCGCATGCCGTTGAAATAACCGGTGATCTGCTCGATGGCGGCGCGCTGCTCGTCGCTCAAGGCTTGCGCGCGAGCCGCTAGAGCCATCCCGTCGAGCGAGAGCGGCCCCAATGCGAGGAGCAACAGACCCGCCATCGCCAGTTTCAAGCCTCGAATCATTTCTGCAAACCTCTCCACCACCGTCGCCTGTGGCGACAACCCGCCCCATCATGTCCTTCAGAACGCGGCGGATTTGCGACATTCACGCGTCATGGTCTACGCCGTTGTCCACAAGGATCTCGCGCTTTCCGCCGTGATTGGGTGCCGAGATGACTCCTTCGGTCTCCATTCGCTCAATCAGGCTCGCCGCCTTATTGTAGCCGATCTGCAGGCGCCGCTGGATATAGCTCGTCGAAACCTTCTTGTCGCGCAGCACGACCGCCACCGCCTGGTCATACAGTTCGTCGCCCGACCCATCGAAGCTGGCGAAACCATCGCTCTCCCCATTCGGTTCGTCACCGAATTCGGTCTCCTCCGTCACCGCCTCGAGGTACTCAGGCGTGCCCTGGCTCTTCAGAAATCTGACGATCTGCTCGACCTCCTCGTCGCTGACAAATGCCCCATGCAGCCGGGTGATCCGGCCGCCACCGGCCATGTAGAGCATATCGCCCTGGCCCAACAATTGCTCCGCACCCTGCTCGCCAAGAATGGTGCGGCTGTCGATCTTAGATGTCACTTGGAAGCTGACACGGGTGGGGAAGTTCGCCTTGATCGTGCCGGTGATCACATCGACGGACGGCCGCTGGGTCGCCATGATGACGTGAATTCCCGCCGCACGGGCCATCTGGGCAAGGCGCTGGACGGCCCCCTCGATCTCCTTGCCGGCCACCATCATGAGATCGGCCATCTCATCGATGATGACCACCACGAAGGGGAACGGGGCCAGATCCATGGCCTCCTGCTCGAATATCGGCTCGCCTGTCTCGGCGTCGTAGCCTGTCTGGACGGTGCGCACGGGCGCTTCGCCGCGCTCGGCGGCCTGCCGGGCTCGGGCATTGAATCCGTCGATGTTGCGCACCCCGAGCTTCGACATCTTCCGGTAGCGATCCTCCATCTCCCGCACCGCCCATTTGAGGGCCACGATGGCTTTGCGGGGCTCGGTAACGACCGGGGCCAGGAGATGCGGGATACCCTCATAGACCGAGAGCTCGAGCATCTTGGGGTCGATCATGATGACTTTGCATTGCTCGGGCGTCAGACGATAGAGCAGCGACAAGATCATGGTGTTGATGGCGACCGATTTGCCCGAGCCGGTGGTGCCGGCGATCAGCAGATGCGGCATGCGGGTGAGGTCAGCCAGAATCGGCTCGCCGCCGATGTTCTTGCCGAGCGCCAGGGGCAAAGCCTGGCCCGATCTTTCATAGGCCTGAGAGGACAAAAGCTCGCGCAGGTAAACCGTCTCGCGGCGCGAGTTGGGCAGCTCGATGCCGATGACATTGCGGCCGGGAATAACGGCGACCCGCGCCGAAACGGCGCTCATCGAACGGGCGATGTCATCGGCCAGGCCGATGACTCGGGACGACTTGATGCCAGGTGCGGGCTCGAGCTCGTAAAGCGTCACCACCGGACCGGGGCGAACGTGGATGATCTCGCCGCGCACCCCGAAATCCTCAAGTACCCCTTCGAGCATCCGGGCGTTCTGCTCCAGGGCATCCTTGCTGAGGTCGGCCGGGCGGGCCAGCGAGCGCGGTTCGGACAGAAGGGTGAGCGGCGGCACGGCAAAATGGCTCTCGCCGTCGAAGTCAAAGCCAGGCTGGAGATCCCGGCTAAGCCGTTTTCCTGGCTTGACTGGCTTTCCGACAGCGACTCGGCCGGAAGCGGGAGCACCGCCGGCTTCGGGTGCCGGATCCTCTGAAAGGCGTTGCTCGCCCGCCCGCCTCGCCTTGGCAAACCCGTTCAGATGCGGCCCATCGTCCAAGCTGCCCGGGAGCAACAACGGCTCGACACGGAGCGGAGCCCGACCCCAAACCATAAGCCGGCCAAGCAGCTGGCGCAGAGGCGAGCGGACTGCCGGGGGCGAGACGTCGGGCTGCGACAGCTCCGCAGTCGCGGCCTGGCCACGCCCAATGGCGGCCCTCAGTCGCAGGAACGTGGCTCTCAAATGCAGGGCTGCGTGAGCTATGCGGCCCAATGTGCGCGCAACGAAGTCCTGCACCCGCTCGCCGAAGATCCGGGCAAACGACACAACGTCATCACCATTGGATCCGCACGCCGACAGGAGCGCCATGGCGGTCGCCAGGCCCAAGGCGAGGCCGGCGGCGGCGGTCGCGAACCCACCCTTGAGCGCCACCGAAAGCAGGGCCAGAACGCCCGTGGCCATGGCATCGCCGACAGCTCCACCGAGGCTCGAACCCAGGATCCAGCCGGAAGGTGGCGGAAACAGCGACACAAGCCCCGCTGCCAGCAATACCGCAGCACACCAGGCTGCGAACCGGCGCACCGGCCGGTCGGGCGGGCGATGGGCCAGGAGCTGCATCGCCCAGGCAACCGGCACGATCACCAGAACCACAGTGCCAAGGCCCAGGAGCTGCATGAGCTCGTCGGCAACGATCGCCCCAGACAGGCCGAACCAGTTCTGCGGGATGGCGTCGACGGCATTGTTGAGAGACGGATCGTCGACCGACCAGGTGGCCAGGCTCAGGCCGAGGAACAAGGTGGTCCCCAGGAGCACCAACCCGGCGAATTCGAGCAGGCGGTTGCGCACGAACAGACGCAGCGCGACGGGGATCGCCCGGTCATCGGTATCCACCGGTTGGGAGGTGCTTCTCGCCCGCACGTTTTTCCTCGGTTTCTGCAAGGCTCACCGGCTAGGGGATCACCTTTAACTTGTGCAAGTTGCATGGTTAACGAGGGATTAAGACGCGGGCCGACACCTCCGCCGGCCGTCAGCCGCATTGGCGGGTGTGGCCGTTTCATTCTACTATCCGGGGACTCGAACGCTGGGGAACGCAGTCATGAGATCCAAGTCAGCCATCGATGCACGCATAGCGGCGATCCATGCTGCGCTCGGAGATGACGCGGGCGACGAGGCGATTCTTGCCCGCCACATGTTCGAAGATGCCGTACCGGAGGATCTGCGGCCCTATTCGACGGAAGAGCTTGCCGGGCTGGCGCGTTCGGCGATGGGTTTTCTCAAGCAGCGCACGCCAGGCCGGGCCAAGGTCCGCGTGGTCGACCCGGAAGCTCATATCGGCAGAGGTGCCGTCACGGTCATCGAGATGGCCAATGACGACATGCCGTTCATCGTCGATTCCGCGCTCGCCCTGCTGACCGAGCGCGGCTGCGAGATCCTGCTGGTGCTGCATCCGATCGTCAGCGTCAGACGTACCGCTGCAGGCGCCCTGGAGGCGGTCTCGCCGGAACGCCGCGACGGTGACGGCTTCATGCGCGAAAGCTTCGTTCACATCCATGTCGGGCGCCTGGGACAATCGGAGGGCGAGGAGCTGCGCAGCAAGCTGCTCGATGGGCTCAGCGACGTGCGCACCGCCGTGCTCGACTGGCGGTCGATGCAGACGCGCCTGCGCCAGGCGATGTCGGATTACCACAAAAATCCGCCGCCACTTCCCGTCGAGGAGCTTGTCGAGGCCACCGCTTTCCTGGAATGGCTGCTGGACAACCACTTCACATTCCTCGGCATGCGCGAATACGAGTTCGTGGGCGGTGCGGGCGAAGGCGAGCTCAAGCCGGTGGAAGGCACCGGCCTGGGAATCCTGCGCGATCCCGACACCCACGTTCTCCGGCGCGGCACCACCATGGTGTCGATGACGCCCGAGATCCGCGCCTTTCTGCTGCAGCC
The DNA here is from genome assembly GCA_964461545.1 of uncultured Rhizobiaceae bacterium. Taxonomy (GTDB): domain Bacteria; phylum Pseudomonadota; class Alphaproteobacteria; order Rhizobiales; family Aestuariivirgaceae; genus CAYWVA01. The sequence goes on from CAYWVA010000026.1 coordinate 17,222, forward strand.
GGCGCCACTGATCATCACCAAGTCGGATGCCCTCTCGACGGTCCACCGGCGCAGCACCATGGACTACATCGGCATCAAGCAGTTCAACCCGCAAGGCGAGCTCATCGGCGAGCTCAGAATGGTCGGGCTGTTCACCTCGACCGCCTATACTCACTCGCCGCGGGATATCCCTTTGATCCGCCGCAAGATCTCCAACGTCATCGCCAACAGCGGCTTCAGCCCGACGAGCCACTCAGGCAAGGGGCTCTTGCACGTTCTGGAGAACTTCCCGCGCGACGAGCTGTTTCAGGTCGACACCGAAATCCTCGACGAAATGGCGCGCGGAATTCTCAGACTGGAGGAACGTCCGCGCATCCGCCTGTTCGTCCGCCGCGACAAGTTCGACCGCTTCGTTTCGGCCTTCGTCTTCCTGCCCCGCGACCGCTTCAACACCGATGTGCGCATCAAAGTCGGCGATCGCCTGGCCGAGGCGTTCGGCGGCGAGGTCACAGGCTTTGCGCCAGCATTTGGCGAGACGACGCTGGTCCGGGTCCATTTCATGATCTCGCGCCATGAAGGGGTCCGGCCGGAGCCTGATGTGGCGGAGCTGGAGGGCGATATCGCCGAGATCGTCCGGACCTGGGACGAGCGCCTGTCCGAGGCGATCGCCGCCAGCTTCGCCGCCGATCAGGCAACCGGGCTCGACCGCACCTATCGCGGCGCCTTTTCGCTGGCCTACCAATACAGGTTCGCACCCGCTGTGGCCATCGACGATATCCGCCAGATCGAGACGCTGGTCGACGGCACCGCCGTGGCGGTGGATTTTTACCGATCCCCGGACGATGAGGCGCATCAGTGCCGCCTCAAGCTCTACCGCCGCGATGAGGCTATTGCGCTCAGCGGACGGCTGCCCATCCTGGAGAACATGGGGCTGAGAGCGATCGAAGAGAGCACCTATATGGCAACCCCCGCCTTGGACGGCGGGACTCGGCTGGTTTTCATCCATAATGTGCTGCTCGAATCGGCCGATGGAGGCAAGCTCGAGATCCACTCCGATGGGCCAGCGCTGGCTGAGTGCTTCCTTGCCGTGTGGACCGGTGACGCGGAGAACGACGCCTTCAACGGCCTGGTGCTGAAGGCACGCCTGCACTGGCGCGAAGCAGCTCTGCTGCGCGCCTGCGGCAAGTATCTGCGTCAGGCGGCTATCGCTTTTTCGGTGGAGTACATCGCCGTGACCCTAGTCAGGCATGCCGGCATCGCCGGCAAGCTCATCGAGCTGTTCGACGCCCGGTTCAATCCGACGCACTGGGTGGTCGACGGCGTGGCCCTGGTCAAGGCCGATCGCAAGCCGAAGGAACGCGCCATCGTCAAGGACATCGTCGAAGCCTTAGGCACGGTCGCCA
>CAYWVA010000027.1:0-18333 GCA_964461545.1 uncultured Rhizobiaceae bacterium
CCGGGCTGCAGTCGCTGCGCGGCATGTGGATCGCTTCGTGGCACCTGATCTCGGCCGGGTCGATCCTGGCGGCGCTGCCGCCGGTGGCGGTGTTCTTTGTCATGCAGCGTCATTTCATCGCCGGTCTGACGCTCGGTTCGACAGCGGAGTGAGTCTATGGTCGGTCTTTGGCTGCAGAGGAAGCACGGCCGGCCAGCCGAGCGGTGATGGCGAATATGAGCGGTGCGGCCGGAAGGATGATGAAGATGCGAACCACGTGAAACGCCGTCACCATTGCGACGCCCTTGTTCAGGATCTTGGCTGTCAGGGCCATTTCGGTAACGCTCCCGGGCGCCGTCGCCAGGACCATGATCTGCCAGTCGATGCCCGTCAGGGCGCTCACCGCAAACGCCATGCCGGCGCACAGCACCATGAGCACCAGCGTGGACAACAAGGCCGCCGGAATGAAGCTCCGCGACCGAAACAGCAGCTTGCGGTCAAACATGCGTCCGAGCCATACCCCCAGCAGAACCTGGGCGGACGCCAGGATCACGTAAGGCGGCAGCGAAACGGGCAGAGAGAGCGCTGCGGCTGCGGCGGAAAAACCAAGTGCGCCAAGGAAGAACGGGCTCGTCATCCGCACCACACGAAACACAAAGCCGCCTGCCGTAGCGATGGCCAGAAGCAGTCCTGTGCCAAGCAGGTCGACCTCACCACCAAGCACGGCTGAGGCGTCCGCGGTGCCCCCGGTGACACCGACAAGAACCGGCGGAATGATGAGCACCAGAAGCGCGATACGCATGGTTTGTGCGAAGGCGACAGGGCCGGGCGAGACCCCGTAGCGAGTGGCCAGCGCCGCCATCTCTACCGGCCCCCCCGGAACGCTCGCCAGGCTGGCGGAGACGATGTCAATATGGGTCAGCCGAACCAGGAGGCCGGCCACGACAAAACCGGACAGAATGGTCAGCAGGGCCACTGCCACCATGGGCACGACCTGCTCGCCAACAGCGATCACAGCGGCTGGCGTGAACGAAAGTCCAACGGCGGCCGCGACCACCGTCTGTCCCACAAGCCGGGTGATCACGGGCACTGGAATGGACTTGCCCAGTGCGCTGACCAGGCCGGCGCAGATCATCGGACCGATCATCCATGGCAGCGGTACGCCGAGCCACGACATGACATAGCCCGTAGCGATTGCGCCTGCGTAGAGCAGGAAAATGCTTGCCAGTGACTTCGTGCCGGTTCGGGCCATGGGCGTCGAAAAGCGATGCGTTTCTGGTGATAGCGGAGCGCACCCGAGATCGGAAAGCCTCCAACCTTGGTGCACTCAGCGAAGCATGCCGGGCTCCTGGTGCCAAAGCGGTGCTCTGGAAACCGACCTCGAGACTCCGCTATAGTTGCTTTCTGTGCTCAGCTTTGTGGACCGGTGATCGATGAGGATTGCACGCTGGCGCGATTATGCATTGCCCGAAAGCGTGGTGACGCCTGAGGCTGCAGTGCTGTCGCGACGGCGGGCGCTCGGCACGATCGCCGGCGCCGTACTCGCTGCCGGTGGAGCGGGACTGCCCGGCGTGGCGCGGGCGATGGAGGACGGCGATCCCTCGCGCCACCTCTATCCGGTGCCGACGAACCCAGACTATGCCGATGCCGGCCGCGCCCTGACGGCGGAGTCGGACGCCACCACGCACATCAATTTCTTCGAGTTCAGTGAGCCGCGTTTCGTCAACCCATTGCGCTGGTGGACGACCATCCGGCCATGGGAGATCCGCATCGACGGCCTGGTGGCCAGGCCGTTCACCATCGACATCGACGACCTGCTCGCCAAGGTGACGCTTGAAGAGCGGATCTATCGCTTCCGTTGCGTCGAGGCGTGGGCGATGACGGTGCCGTGGACGGGGTTTCCTCTGCGCGACCTGGTGGCGCTGGCCGATCCGCTGGGCTCGGCCAAATACGTGCGCTTCGAAACCTTTTACAACCGCCGCTGGGCGCCGTTTCAGCGCCTGCCGCTGATCCCCTGGCCCTATGTCGAGGGCCTGACCATGGACGAGGCGGTGAACGAACTGGCGTTTGTCGCCACCGGCATGTACGGCAAACCGCTGCTCAGGCAGAACGGGACGCCGATCCGCCTGGTGCTGCCGTGGAAATACGGCTTCAAGTCGATCAAGTCGATCGTGCGGATCAGCTTCGTCGAAGACCGCCCGAAGAGTTTTTGGGAGCGATTGGAGGGCGAGTCCTACGGTTTTTGGGCCAACGTTCATCCCGACGTTGCGCATCCGCGATGGAGCCAGGAGACCGAGGAACTGCTGGGCAGCGGCGAGCGCGTGCCGACCGAGATCTTCAACGGCTACGGCAAGCATGTTGCCCACCTTTACTCCGGCACGGACGACCCGACCTATTTCCGCTAGGGAACGACGCCGGGGCCGGCCGGAGCCGTCCTCCAGCTGACCAGGCCGATCACCGCCACGGCGGCGTAGCACATCACCGCCGCCAGCAGGACCTGCGACAGGCCATAGAGCATCGCGCCCAGCACCGCGGCAGCCGCACCGAACACCGAGGCAACGCCGTTGATTGCCCACATCCACGGTATGCGGTCGTTGTCGCCAGCCAGCGCCAGGGCCCTGACGGCGAGGGGGAACGGCAGTCCGAGAACGATCCCCAACGGCATGAGCGCCGCTGCGGCGATGGCGATGCGGGCGGGCAGCGAAACCCCAAGCGTCGCATCGAAAAGCGGCGGCAGGATCGCGCTCAGCAGCGCCAGCGTGAAGGCGCCAGCCAGCCCCGCAGCGGCCAGCGCCGGAGCGATCTGCACCAACGCGATCCGGCTTGAAGCGATGCTGCCGAGGCTCATGCCGAACAAGAGCGCGAACAGCACGACCGCGAGCACGTGCACCGGCTGACCGAGATACAGCATGAAGCGCTGGATCAGGGAGACCTCGATCAGCATGAAGCCGACCCCGAGCAGCAGGAACAGGCCGGGATAGAGCAACCGGCCGTGCGGTTGCCGGGAGCCACGCCGCCGGCCGGCCACCGATGCTGCCAGGATGACCAGCAAAAGCCCCGCCGCAATGGATGCAACCAGCGTGACCGATGCTGGCGGAATGACGTCGAAGTGATGGAAGAATGGGCTGTTGTCGCGCACGGGCGAGATGTCGAGGCCCCTTGCGGCAGCCAGGCGCACGACATTTCCAGGGGTCATCTGCCCCTGTTCCAGGGCCTGAAGCACCGGGCTGACGGCGCCGGGGATGGCGATTTTCGGAAAGTAGCTGGCGGTCGGCGAATAGCCGCGCTGGCGCGCCTCGGCGAGCATGGCGCGCGCCTCATCCGCCGCCACCGGGTCCTGGCGCAGCACGAACACCGGGAACGGGAACGAGCCCAGGACATAGGCTCGCGCCATGACGTCGCGAGGCGACAGGCCGTGGCCCGCCATGGCGGTGATCGCCGTGGTGAGCAGGCGCAACACGGCCGCCTCGTCATGGGCAACGACAACCAGTTCGCCCCGCGGCGACAGCGCCCCGACATATTCGGAGATCGCTTCCGCCGTCAGCAGGAAGCTTTCGGTGAGGGCGAAGCCTTCGCGGCTGCGGCTGGTGTGGGTCACCGGCAAGGTCAGCATGACAAGATCGTAGCGGGCCTCGTCGCGGCTGACGAAGCTGCGCCCCTCATCGATGATGACCTCGATGTCGTCGCGGGCTGCAAAAAGATCGCCGTTGTAGGGACCCTGCTGGCGCACCAGTTCGACGAGGTCGGGATTGACCTCAATGGCGCGCACGAAACCGAAGCCGGCCATGCGGGCAAGCAGGATGTCGCGCCCGCCGCCCGGCCCGATGACCAGCGCCTGTTGGCGCTCCGCTTCGGGTCGGAACAGGAACGGAAAGTAGCCCGGAAACTCGTTGACGAGTCCCCTCACTGCCGCGCCGGGCTCGGAGAAATCACCCGTGAACCGGTACATCGGGCTGCCGGCGGTGCCGTCGATATAGAGGTCCTTGTAGCCGCGCCGGTCGCCGAAGCTCACCACGTCGGTACGGCCGAATGAACTCCAGCGCGAAACTTCAAGCTTTCCCCCGCCAGGACCGGCCATGGCGTCGTGGATTTCCTTCTCCGGATTGGCGCCGACAGGGACATGCGGGTCGTAGCGGCCGGATACGAATGCGGCGAACACCAGCCCCAGCACGGCGAGGACGATGGCGGTGGCGCCGAGTGCGCCTCTGTTTGAAAAGCGCCCCGGCCAGGCGAAGGCGACGGCGCCGGCAGCGGCGATGAGCGCCGCCAACAGCAGACCGCCGACCCCGCCGAAGTGGTCGAGCGCCCAGATCACCCCGAGGCAGCCCGCCGCGGCACCGGCCAGGTCGGCGCCGTAGACGCGGCCCGATATCGCCCCGAAGCTGCGGAACAACTGGGCAAAGGCGACGCCGGCGCAGATCAGCGGGACCGACAGGATGCCCAGCACGATCACCATGCCTGCCGGTTCGCCGATCCACGGCCGGTCGGCAATGCGCAGCACCATGATGAGCCCGGCAAGGATCGCCAGTCCGGCGGCAGCATTGGCGCCGGCGAGGACGCCCAAGCTGTCGCGCGGCGACAGCGGCTTGGCGAAGGCGAAGCGGGCGATCACGCCGCCAAGACCCAGCCCGAGCATGGCCAGCGACACCAGGGCGAACACGAAGTGATACGACAGCAGCAGCGACAAGAGCCGGCTCGCCGCGATCTGGAAGGCCAGGAAGGCGAGCGAGGTGAGGAATACCCCGACAAAAGTGAGCGCCAGCTCGCCGCGCCCGAGGCCCGCCACCTCGCTGTTGCGGACGGCGCGAGCGTCGTGTGCCGCAAGCGCGGGATCGCCCGTGGAGCGGGCTGGCATGGGCGGCGTCACCGGAGACATTTCCGGCCTACCGGATCACCAGGTTCGGCAGCCAGGTGACCAGGCCCGGAAAGATGGTGAGAATGATCACGGCCACAAACTGGACGCCAAGAAACGGCATGATGCCCCTGTAGATGTCCATCATGGTGACGCCCTTCGGCACCGTGCCCTTGAGATAAAACAGGGCGTAGCCCACCGGGGGCGTGAGGAAGGACGCCTGCAGGTTGACCGCCATCATCATCACGAACCACAGCTCGTCGAAGCCCAGTGCCCGCGAAATCGGCAGGAAGATCGGGAAGGTGATGAGGATGATGCCGATCCAGTCGATCAGGAAGCCGAGCAGGAAGACGATCAGCATCATCGCCGCGAACACCCCCCAGCGGCCGAAGAAGTCCAGCGTGTGCACCAGATCGGTGACCACGGCGCGGCCGCCGGCGGCCTGGAACACGATGGTGAACATGGTCGCGCCGACGATCACCGCGATCACCATGCAACTGGTGCGGGTCGCCGTCCATACCGCCTCGGCAAAGGTCCGCCATTCAAACTTCTGATAGATCACCATCAAGATGAGGGCGACGAAGGCGCCGATGGCCGACGCCTCGGTGGGGGTGGCATATCCGCCCCAGATCGAGCCGAGCACGCCGAAGATGAGGAACAGCGGCGGCACGAGGTTGACCAGCAGCATGCGCGTCACCATCAGCGGGGTAACGCTGGCGCGCTCCTCCGCCGGCAGCGCCGGCGCCATCTCGGGGTGCTGCGTGGAGCGCACCAGGATGTAGAGGAAATAGAGGCTGGCCAGCACGACTCCAGGCACGATGCCGGCCGCGAACAGCCGCCCGACCGATTCTCCCGACTGGTCGGCCATCAGGATCAGCATGATGCTTGGCGGGATGATGATGCCGAGCGTGCCGCTGGCTGCCACCACTCCGGTCGCCAGCGTCTTGGAGTAGTTGTAGCGCAGCATGGTGGGGATGGCCATCAGCGACATGGACACGACGGTCGCTCCCATGACCCCGGTGATGGCGGCAAACACCGTCGACAGCACGACGACGGCGAGCGCGATGGCTCCGCGCAGCGCCCCGAACGCGTACATCAGGGCGCGGAACAACCCTTCCGCGATGCCGGAGCGCTCGAGGATCGAGGCCATGAACACGAACAGCGGGATGGCAATCAGGATCTGGTTGGTGCTGGTCTGCCACATCCGGTTGACGAACAGCGGCCAGATCCTCTCTCCCATGATGATGTAGCCGAACAGCACCGCCAAACCGGCGAGGACGAAGGCCACCGGATGTCCCGCCATGAGGCCGAGCAGCACGCTCCCGAACATCACCGCGATGAACAGTTCCTCCGACATCGGCGTCAGATCTTCCTGTCGGTGAAAATGAACACCAGGTTCTTCAGGACGTGGGCGACCGCCTGAACGGCGAGGAAGGCGATGCCGAGCGGGATCAGGGTCTTGCCGGGATAGACGGGCAGATTGGCGCCGGTTGCCGCCCGTTCCCCCTGCAACCAGCTTCGCTCCGCAAAGTTGTAGCCGGCCGGCAGAAGGAAATATACGAACATGCCGATGAAGAACAGGTAGGCCGCCACCTCGATAATCGCCTGGGTCTTCTCCGAGAACTGGTTTACCAGGATGTCAACGTTGACATGCTCCCGGTAGTAGAGAGTATAGCCTAGAGCTAGTACAAAATGAGCGCAGAATATGTAGGCGAGGACCTCGAACGTCCAAGCGGCAGGTGTTCCGATAAGCCGCCGCATGAACACCGCGTATAAGGAAATAACCATCAGCAGGAGGATGATCCAGCTGACGAAATACTTGCCGATGATGTAGTTAATCCGGTCGACGAACCGGACAAAGGCAATGATCCCGTTCATCGCATCCTCGAGTCGTCTTCGCCAGGACGTGGAATATGGATACGGCTCGCGAGGCCGAAAGTGCCCTTACGGCCCCGCGAACGCGCTTGCAAATCAGGTGTGCAAAGCTGCGGTCATGTCTTGCCGACTTCAGTTCGCAGCCGCCGGATTGTTCTCGTACGGCTGGCCGGGCTGCCAGAACTTCTGGTTCTGGTTGCGCTGCCAGGCGTCCTCTATCGTCGCCATCACGTCGTCATAAACGCCGTGGTCCTGGGCGATCTGAACGATCTCGGCGTGCACTTCCTGCAGGCCGGATGGATTGTGGCCGAACATGAACGGCTGCTGGGCCTCGCGCCACTCGGCGATCTTGTGGAGATAGTCGTACATCGACAGCAGCAGCTTGGCGTGGTCCGGATTCTCCCGCGCATCGTCCAGCAAGCGCCGGTTCGTGGCCTCCTCGATCTGCACGATGGTAGCGTCGTCGAGACGTGTCACCGTGGTGCCGGCTTCGATGAAGCGGTTGTGATAGATGCCCGATGAATACTCGAAATAGGTCCAGGCCCACATCATGCTGGCCATGGCCGCCTGCTTCATCACGAACTTGGCGCGGTCCGACAGCTGGTCGTAGGTATTGGCGTTCATGATGATGCCCGACACCGGGCCCGGCTGATGCCAACCCGGCTTAACGACGTAATTGGTGACCTCGTGCAGGCCCATGTTCCAGTCGACCTCGGGCACGGAAAACTCGGCTGCGTCGAGATCGCCGCGATCGAGCGCCAGATAGACTTCGCCGCCCGGCAGGAACACCGCCGAGCCGCCCATGTCCTCAAGGATGCGGGACTGATTGCGGCCGCACTGGCGCATTTGCAGCCCGGCATAGTCGGCGCCGGTGTGCACCGACGTGTTGGTGCGCTGACCCGATTCAGGCCCCGTCGTTGAATGCGGAAACCACTTGAGGCCGTATTGGCCATACAGCTCGTTGACCAGCTCGTAGCCGCCGCCCTGCCAGAACCACACCATGTAGTCGCCGGGATTGAAGATCACCGGAACCGAGGTGACCAGCGAGAATGCGGTGTTGCGGCCTTCCCAGTAGCTCGGCCAGTCGGAGCCCATGTCGACGCCGCCCGCCTGCACCGTATCGAACATCTCGGTGGAGGAGGTGAAGGTGCCGCCCTCATTGTAATTGATCGTCACCTCGCCCGCCGCGAGCACGTTGACGAGGTCGACGAAGTAGCGGTCACCACGCCACAAGGTGATCGAGGTCGGCCACGACGTCTCGAAGATCAGCGTGGTCGGCGACTGCGCATCGGCGCCTCGCTCCGGCGTCGCCAGTACCAGCGCGCCCAAGGCAACCGCGGTGCCAGCGAGCAGCGCCCATTTCGGCCGGACGGCCGTCCGGGCCATATTGGTCATAAAGCTGAAAGTAGACATGCGAGTGACTAGCCTCCCTGCTTGATTTACTCCTCTTCACACGAGTTACTTGTAAAATACTGCACTATTGCCCGCGGCGGACAATGCTGCGGCAGCTCACTATACGATATTGCCCAGGCTGATCAAGCCCGCGTCAAGCATTAGACGTGGCGGGCTGGGGTGAGGGATGTTGGCGTCTTCCCATAATTCAGGCATACCCTCTAGCAAGTTGCCAAAAAACCGATCATTGTCGGCGAGAAATCGCTACAGTTCGCGCCAGTCGATCGCCATCCGTTAAACTGCCCGAGCCTGCCTGGCTCCGGGGTTCGGCCCCCGGGGTTGCAGCAGCCACGTGATGGCACAGTGTGAAAGCTCGAAACCTAGGGAGGAAGACCATGAGAAACATTCGATCTACCGGATGGACGTGGTGGCTCGGTGCGGCCGCTGGAGTTGTGATGCTGGCCGGGGCGCAAGCCGCTCCGGTGCAGGCCCAGGACCAGCCGACCATCAGGATAGGCATCGTGACGTTCCTGTCGGGCGGCGCTGCCGGCCCGTTCGGCGTGCCGGCCCGCAACGCCGCGGAGCTTGTGGTCGAGGCCATCAACAACGGCAATGTCCCCGCACCCTACGACTCGCCCGGCATCGCCGGCGCCAGGATCCAGACCGTCATCATCGACGAGGCCGGCGGGACCACCGCCCAGGTGGCCGAGCTGCGCAATCTCGTCGAGCGCGAGAACGTCGATCTGGTCATCGGATACATATCGAGTGGCGACTGCCTGGCCGTGGCGCCGGTGGCCGAAGAACTCCAGGCGTTGACCGTGTTCTTCGATTGCGGAACCCCGCGCATCTTCGAGGACGCCGAATACCGCTACGTGTTCCGCACCGGCCCGACCGCCACGTTGGATAATGTTGCGCTCGCCCGCTACCTTCTCGACCGCGACCCCGACATCTCCACCATTGCCGGCATCAACCAGAACTACGCCTGGGGCCAGGACTCGTGGCTCGACTTCAAGGAGGCCATGATCGCCCTGAAGCCCGACATCACGGTGACCACCGAGCAGTTCCCGCAGATCTATGCCGGTCAGTACGGCGGCGAGATCTCGGCCCTTCTGGTCAATCCGCCCGATGTCGTGCACTCCAGCTTCTGGGGCGCCGATCTTGAGGCCTTCATCCTCCAGGGCGTAGCCCGGGGCCTGTTCGACGACAGCCTGGTGGCGCTTTCGGCCGGCGAGCCCGCCATGTTCCGGCTGGCCAGGCAGATCCCCGAAGGCACGGTGATCGGAGCGCGCGGGCCGCATGGCGTGCTGGCGCCCGACAACGAGCTCAATGCCTGGTTCCGTCCCGCCTATATGGATCGCTTCGCCACCGCGCCGATCTACGCCTCCTACAGGATGGCGGTGGCGCTGCTCGGCGTTAAGGCGGCCTACGAGAAGGCGGCCGCCAACGGCGGCGGCCTGCCCGATAAGGAGGCGGTGATCGATGCCTTCGAGCATCTCGAGTTCGAGACCCCCAGCGGGCTGGTGCGCATGGCGCTCGGCAACGGCCATCAGGCCATCATGGATGGACCGATCGGCGTCTTCGGCATGGTCGATGGCGAGCCGTCGCTGGTCGAGGTGGTCGACTATCCGGCCGAATGCGTCAACCCGCCGGAAGGGGTGAAGAGCCTCGATTGGATCCGCAGCGGCTTTGAGGGCGCCCAGTGCTGATCGCAAATCGGCTAACTCGCAAAACGCCGGGAGACCAACCGCTCCCGGCGTTCTGATCTGCCTCAACGAGACCGGTCTCGGGGACGCCCATGCAGACCTTCATCGCCATCGTCGTCGACGGCCTGATCTACGCGTCCTGGCTGTTCGTCGTGGCGTCGGGCCTGTCGCTGATCTACGGCGTCATGAAGATCCTCAATATCGCCCATGGCGGCTTCTATGCGCTGGGCGCCTATGTCGCCATCTCGGCGGTCGGCGCCTGGTTTGCCGGCGGCTATCCACCCTATGCCAGCTATCTGACGCTGCTGCTGTCGGCCGCCGTTGTCGGCATCGTGTTCGGCTACGCCATCGAACGCGGCATTTTGCGCTGGATGTACGGCCGCGACGAGATCCTGATGCTGCTCGTCACCTATGCCCTGTTCCTGATCATCGAGGACGGCATCAAGCTCACCTGGGGACCGGTTGCCCAGTTCGCCTTCGAGCCCTACGGGCTGCTCGGCCGCATGCGCATCGGCGGCATTGCCTTCGCCATCTATGACCTTTGCCTGATCGGCCTGGCCATCGTGGTGGGGGCGGCGTTGTGGTGGGGCCTCAACCGCACGCGTACCGGAAAGCTGCTCATCGCGGTGATCCATGATCGTGAGATCAGCCTGGCGATGGGCATCAACGTTCAGCGCCTGTTCACCGTCACGTTCATCATCGGCGCTTTCCTTGGCGCCCTGGGCGGCGCCTTCACCGCGCCAGCCACTTCGGTGGTGCCGAGCATCGGCGTGCAGGTGATTGTGCTGGCCTTCGCCGTCGTCGTCATCGGCGGGCTGGGCTCGATCGCCGGGGCGGCCATCGGCGCCGTGGTGGTCGGTCTGGTACGGGCGGCTGCCATCCACCTGTTCCCGGAGGCCGAACTGTTCGTCATCTACGCCGTCATGTCGCTGGTGCTGGCGTTTCGTCCGCAAGGGCTGTTCGGCCGCGTGGCAGTGCGGAGGATCTGAAGACCATGCACAGCTACCGCGTCGGCCTGGTCCTCATTGGGCTGTTGATCCTCGCCGTCGGGCTCGCCTTGGTGATGCCGAGCTGGCTTCGCTTCCTTGTCACCATTGCGCTGGCCAAGGGGCTGGTGGTGTTGAGCTTGCTGTTGCTGATGCGCGCCGGGCTCGTGTCGTTCGGGCACGGCCTCTATTACGGGCTCGGCGCCTACGCCGCCGGATTGTCGGTGAACTATCTCGGTATTGGTGACGCCATCCCGCTGCTGTTGGGGGGCATAGTGGTGGCGGCGGTGATCGGCTGGATCCTGGGCTTTCTCCTGGCGCGCTATCGCGAGATCTTCTTTGCGGTGCTCAACTTGGCGTTCTCGATGATCCTCTACGGCGCCCTGGTCAGAAGTGCCGCTCTCGGCAGCACCGACGGCTTCGGCCTGCCGCGCCCGACTTTTTTCGGCTACCGGCCCGTCGGCGACATGGTCGGCCTGACCATGTACATGATGACCGTCATCGTCGTTCTGGCGGCGGGCTTTGCCGTCTACCGGTACCTGCGCTCCGCCCGCGGGGCGGTGGGCGAGGCGATCCGCGAAAACGAGCTGCGCGTCGAATATCTCGGCACTTCGGTGCGCCGCCTCGTCCATGCCAAATACGTCATGTCTGCGGCATTGGCGGGCGCCGGCGGTGCCATAACGGCGATGACCAGCGGCCATATCGACCCCGAGGTGGCGTACTGGACCACGTCGGGCGAGTTCGTCTTTGTGGCGATCTTGAGCGGCACCGGTCATGTCGCCGCCCCGTTCGTGGGCGCCTTGCTCTTCGAAGCCATCAGGACTTTTGCCTTCGCCTACTCGCCGCACACCTGGCAGCTCGTCCTCGGCACGACATTGCTGCTCGTCATCATCTTCATGCCAGGGGGTCTGTGGTCGCTGTTCGTGCGCACGCGGGCCGCCAAGGACGTGGCCCGATGACCGGCGTCGTGCTCGAAACCCAGGGCCTTGAAAAGCGCTTCGACAGCGTCGTGGCCGCCGCCGACGTGACCGTATCGGTGGCCGAGGGAGAGCGGGTCGGCATCATCGGCGCCAACGGCGCCGGCAAGACCACGTTTGTCAACATGGTCACTGGCTACCTCAAGCCCGAACAGGGCCGCATCATCTATCGCGGTGATGACATCACCCAGCTTCAGCCCCGCGACATCACCCGGCTCGGCATCCGCCGCTCATTCCAGATCCCGCAGCTCTTCCCCGGCCTGACGGTGCTTGAGAACCTGCTGGTTGCCCACACCGTCACCATGACACCGAGCCTCGGTGCCTGGTCTGAGCTCCGCACCGAGGAGAGCGTGGCCGACATTGAGGAGATCCTCCGCCGCTACAGCCTCCAAGACTATCGCGACCATGTCGTGGCGACGCTCGCCCAGGGGGTGCGCAAGCTGCTCGATATAGCCATGACGACGGTGGGCGATCCGACACTGGTGCTGCTCGACGAGCCGACCAGCGGCATCAGCATGGACGAGAAGTTCGCCATCATGGACATCATCATGGGGGCGCTCGACACGATGCGCACCACGGTGCTGTTCATCGAGCACGACATGGAGGTGGTCGAGCACTATGCGCCGCGGGTGGTCGCCTTCTATGACGGCCGGATCATCGCCGACGCGCCCACGGCGGATGCCCTCGGCGACGCCGATGTGCGCCAGTACGTCATCGGCCGCGAACTCCATCGCAACGAGTGAGGCGGCCATGCTCGCGGTTGAAGGCCTGAACGTCGCCATCCAGCAGACCACGATCCTGCACGGCATCAATCTGTCCATTCCACCGAATTCCATTGCCGGGCTGATCGGCCGCAACGGTGCCGGCAAGACGACGCTTATGCGCTCCCTCATGGGCCTCATCCGCATCACCAGCGGCCGTATCGTGTTCGAAACCGAGGATCTCGCCGCGGCCGATGCGTTCTCGCGTGCCCGCCGCGGCATCGGTTACATGCCCGAGGACCGCCGGCTGATCCCCGACCTGACGGTGGAGGAAAACGTGCTGCTGCCGGCCTGGGCGAGCGCCGAACCGCAGGCCCAGGCGCGACTCGACTTCATCTATGAGCGCATGCCGGAAGTGGCGGGCTTCGCCAAGCGCCGGGCCGATCAGCTCAGCGGCGGCCAGCAGAAGCTGGTGGCGCTGGCGCGCGCCTTGATGAGCGGTTCGCGCCTGCTGTTGCTCGATGAGCCCTTCGAGGGTGTGGCGCCGGCTCTCGCTCGCCGGCTGGTCGAGGTGGTGGCCGACCTCAGGGGGTCGGGCGTGTCGGTGCTGCTGTCGGAGTCCGACTATACCCATTCGGTGGAGCTTATCGACACGCTGTTCGTGATCGAGCGCGGCGTGGTCAGCGAACGGCCGGTCACCCGCACATCGCCGCCTGTCTAGTCAAGGAGACGCCATGCGAGTTCGCGCCGCAGTGCTGCACGAGATCGGAAAGCCGCGAAGCTATGCCGAGAGCCGGCCGCTGGTGGTGGAAGAGCTGGAGCTCGAGCCGCCGGGAGACGGCGAGGTTCTGGTCGAGATCAAGGCGGCGGGCCTGTGCCATTCCGATCTTTCGGTGATCAATGGCGACCGGCCGCGCCCCGTTCCCATGGCGCTCGGGCACGAAGGCGCCGGCGTCGTGGCCGAGGTCGGCCGCGGCGTCGACGATCTCAAGGCCGGCGACAAAGTGGTGATGGCCTTCGTGCCAAGCTGCGGCCACTGTCTTCCGTGCATGTCCGGCCGTCCGGCGCTGTGCGAGCCGGGGGCCAAGGCCAACGCGGCAGGAACGCTTTTGTCGGGCGTCCGCCGGCTGAAGCTCGATGGTGAGCCGGTCAACCATCATCTCGGCCTGTCGGTGTTTGCCGAGCATGCCGTGATGTCGCGCCGCTCGGTGGTCAAGGTGGAGACCGATCTGGCCTTCGACAAGCTGGCGCTGTTCGGCTGCGCGGTGATGACCGGGGTGGGCGCGGTGGTCAACACCGCCCGGGTTGCAGCCGGCACCAGTGTGGCGGTCGTCGGCCTCGGCGGGGTGGGGCTCAATGCCCTGCTGGCCGCCCGGCTGGTCGGGGCGCGACACATCGTCGGCATCGACCTCAGCCCGGACAAGCTTGAGCTGGCGCGCCAGCTCGGTGCCACCGCGGTATTCGATGCCGCCGAGGAGGGATGTGTCGAGGCGGTGCGCACCGCCACCTCGGGCGGGGTCGATTTCGCCTTCGAGATGGCCGGTTCCGTCAAGGCCATGGACCTGGCCTACCGCATCACCCGACGCGGCGGCACGACGGTCACAGCGGGGCTGTCCAACCCCGAGCATGACTTTTCGCTCAAGCATGTCAGTCTGGTCGCCGAGGAGCGCTGCATCATGGGCAGCTATATCGGCAGCTGCGTGCCGCTGCGCGACATCCCGCGCTATGTGGCGCTGCACGAAGACGGCCGCCTGCCGATCGAGCGGCTGATGAGCGGCCACGTCAGGCTCGACGACATCAATGCTGCCTTCGACAGGCTTGCCGAGGGCAGCGTGGTGCGCCAGATCGTAACGTTCTGAAGGGCAGGGGAGCAGCGTTACTCGCGTATCTCCCGCCAGCGCTGCCAGCGCTTTTCGCCGATCAGGCAGTCGACCGGTTCGCGCAAGGCGTGGCCACCGGCCGGACTAATGCGCGGCGCGGTGTCGGCAATCTCAAGGATCATCTTGCTGCGGATCGCGGCGGCGAACTGGTCCTGATCGGTGATGCGCATCACGAACGCACCGGGGCCGCCGATGACACAGTCTTCGAAATACTCTTCGAGGTTCACCAGGTGGAAAAACTCGTCGAGGCCCGGCCGGCTGATCATGATCGCCAGGCCGTTGATCACGATTCCCTGTTCGACCAGCCGGTCGCGGGCATCGAGCACGGGGATCCCCTGGTTATTGGCCCCGTCACCCGACACGTCAACGACCCGCCGCAGCCCGCGGAAGCCGCTGCCGTCGAACATCCTGTGGGCAAACTGCAGCGCCCCGGAGATCGAGGTCCGGCTGGCGCGGCGCAGCGGGATCGCTGCAAGTGTGTCGGCGAAAGTCTCGGCGGAGTCTGTCCCGTCGATCAGCGACCATGGGACCACAACCTGCTGCGACGCGGTGCCTGCCCATTCCATGTAGGTGAGGGCGATGCGGCCATGCAGGCCGTCGCGGATGGCCGCAATGACCTCCGGATGACGAATGGCATCGACATGGCCTTCGCGCTGCAGGCGCTGCTCTTCGCTGTCCATGGACAGGGAGATGTCGACCGCCAGGATCAGTTCGAGATCGACCTCGATGTCATTTTGCGCCACAGACGCAGGAGTGAGCAGCGCCACCATCAGCATCGCCAGCGCGGCCAGGCCCACTGCCCTGTTCATCGAGCCGGCCAAGATGGCCCTCATATCAACGCCATGACGCGGGTGAGACCCCCGGTAGCGCCTTCAATCTTGTTCGCGCCGACCACGACCGTTGCCCCGACCGCAGGCAGATCGCCGAGGTTGGCCACGCCCTCCAGTCCCCAGCGGTTGGCAGGAAGCCAGGAATAGTGGGTGGCGAAATCCTGTGACGGCCCGTGGTCGAGCGACAGCGTGTCGACCGCTATCCCGACCACGTTGTGCTCCAGCAGCAGGGCGGAGGCCTCGGGGTGGAAGCCGGGGAAATGCATCACGCCGTCGGCGTCGGCATTGCGGAACTTGTCCGATCTCACATGGGCGTCCCAGCCCGAATGCATCGCGACGCAGCAGCCATCCGGCAGATCGCCGTTCGCTTCGATCCAGGCATGGATGTCGTCAGGGGTGAGTTGGGTATCGGGATTTTCGCCTGCTCGTGCCGCGATATCGACCACGATCAGCGGCACGATAAGCTGTTCGATCGGGATTTCGGACGCGTCGTTCTGGTCGGCAGAGAAGTGAATCGGCGCATCCATGTGGGTTCCCGTGTGTTCGACGAGGTGCCACCTGTACATATTGTAGCCGTCGGTTTCGAGCGCGACCATGCGTTCCATCTCGAGCCCTGGCTCACCGGAAAACGTCGGAAAGTCGGTCCACAGCGGATGGGTCAGATCGATGGCCCTGGTGAAACTCATCGCCTGGGCGCGGGCCGGCGCGGCCGGCGTGACCACCGTAGAGACGCCCGCAGCCAGCGCAGCCGTCGTCACGCCCTTGAAGAAGGCGCGGCGGCTCAACCGCTGGGTAACGGCTTCGTAGCAACCTGGAACGCACATGTGAGCCTCCCTTGCTTGCGTTGCGGCCTCGCCCCGTGAGGAGGCGGTCCCGGCAGCAACGATAACCCCAAGCCGCCAGGGCGCGCCAGGGTCAAAGACTGGCGTCCGCTCAGAACCGCTCCAGCCAGGGGCGAAGTTCGAGCTCGAAGGTCCAGGCCGAGCGGTGCTGCTTTACCAGATGGAGATAGGTCTGGGCGATGGCGTCCGGGTCGAGAAAGCTGTCGGGCTCACCGGACTTCTCGACATAGCCGCGCGCCTCGTTGCGGATGCCGCCGTCGATGTTGACATGGCAGACGTGAATGCCCTTGGGCTGCAGTTCGCGGGCAATCGACTGGGCGAGGCCGCGCAGCGCGAACTTGCCCATGGCGAAAGGTGCCGACTGGGCATAACCCTTTACGCTGGCCGAGGCGCCGGTGAACAGAATGACCCCGCCGCCTTTGTTCAGCATGCGCCGGGCGGCCTCCTGGGCGACCAGGAACCCGCCATAGGCGGTGACCCGCAGCGACTTGTCGATCTCGGCCGGATCGAGCTCGATGAAGGCTCCGCGCACCCGGTAGCTCGGGTTGTAGACGACGACATCGGGCGCGCCGGGGCCATTATCGAGGTTGGCAAACAGCTCTTTTACCTGCTCGACATTCGCAGCATCGCACTGGAAAGCGTCGGCCCCGGTTTCGGCACACAGCCGGGCAAGCTTCTCGGTGTTGCGGGCCGCAAGAGAGACTTTCATGCCGTCGCGCGCAAAGGCACGCGCCACACTGGCCGACAGCCCGCTGCCGGCCCCCACGATCAGTGCGCTGGCGGGCCGGTAGACTTCCATGGCGATCTCCCTTTTCGAGTGGCAGCCGGCGGTGCCGCCGTGGTCCGGCCACCATACCCCAAGTGCAGTCGGCGCCGGAATGGCGCTATGAGCCGGCGGCGCGCGGGGCTACAAGGTGCCACTTCATCATCGGAACCCGAAACATGTCCAGCACCGACACACTCGCCCTGCCGGTGAACACGCCCGGAACGACGCGATCGCTCAAGGTCCTTCGCTACGGCCGCAGCGGCGCCCGGCCCAAGGTCTATATCCAGGCCGGCATCCACGCCGACGAACTGCCGGCCAACCTCGCCGCCCATCACTTGGCGATCCGGTTGGCGGCGGCGGACCTTGCCGGCGCCGTGCTGGGGGAGGTCGTGCTTGTGCCGCTCGCCAATCCCATCGGTCTGTCCAACATCCTCTTCAATGACCATCTGGGGCGCTATCACGTCCAGAGCGGTCAGAACTTCAATCGCGGCTGGCCCAATGTCGCGGAAGCCGTCGCCCAAGACGTGCATGACCGCCTCTGCAGCGACGGCGCGGCCAATCTGGCGCTGATGCGCCGGGCGGTGGCCGAGGCGCTTGCCAAGGTCGTTCCCGACAACGAGGCTGAAGTCTTGCGTCTGGTGCTCATGAAGCTGGCCGCCGATGCCGATATCGTGCTCGACCTGCATACCGATTCCGAAGCCGAACTCCACATGTATGTCGACTCCGCCAACTGGCCGGGTGCTGCCGACCTGGCAGGTTTCCTCGGTGCAAAGGTCGTCATGTTCTCGCGCAATTCGGGCAATGATCCGTTCGAGGAAACCGTCTGCCATCCGTACTGGCTGGCCGGCCAAGGGGCTCCGGAGGCCCCGCTCGCGCTGCCGTTCACGGCGGTGGTCGAGCTGCGCGGCGAGACCGACGTCAGCGATGAACTGGCGGCGCGGGATGCCGAGGCGCTGCTGCGCTTTCTCGTCCATCGCGGTGTGATCGCCGGTGCTGGCGAGACGCCGCCGGCCTTCACCGGCATCGCCGCGGAGCTTGCGGCGACGGAGATCGTGAGGGCGCCGGTCGGCGGCATCATCGTCTACAAGAAGGAACTCGGCGAGGCCGTCGCCGCCGGCGAAACAGTCGCCGAGATTGTAGATCCGCTGGCTGACGGTGCTGGCGCACGCACACCGGTGCCGGCTTCCACCGACGGGCGATTGTTCACGCGTGCCCGGCACAGGCTCGCCCGGCCTGGCGCGCCCATCGCCAAGGTGCAGGGGCGCAAGGCCCTGCCAGGGCGGGTGCCTGGCAAGCTCATGTACGACTGACCGCTGTAACTTCATCCGGGCTTAACGACGAACGGCACCCTCATACCAACCGCCACTATCGACGACTCATATTGACCTCCCCCAGAAAGGGGGAGGTCGGCCCGGAGGGCCGGGTGGGGGTTGACGGGAGGATCCGATTTTCTGGGAGTGGCCGATCAACCCCCTCCCTTCCCTCCGCCTTTCTGGGGGAGGGCAAATGCCAAGCGTGCCGTCTCATGATAAATCAGCCCGGCAACGACG
>CAYWVA010000028.1:0-17616 GCA_964461545.1 uncultured Rhizobiaceae bacterium
CCGGCCACCGAAATGCGGTAGCCGCCTGACGGCTCGGCGATCAGCCAGTCGCGGCCAACAAGCTCGTGCACGATGGCCTCCTCGACCGTCTGCCCGCGGCGGCGCCGGCCGTTGCTCTCGATGACCCAATGTCCGGGCTCGGCCTCGATCAGTCTGGCGTCGAGCT
The DNA here is from genome assembly GCA_964461545.1 of uncultured Rhizobiaceae bacterium. Lineage (GTDB taxonomy): Bacteria > Pseudomonadota > Alphaproteobacteria > Rhizobiales > Aestuariivirgaceae > CAYWVA01. The sequence continues at coordinate 167 of CAYWVA010000028.1, forward strand.
TGCTCAACAGGCGCAGGATCATGCGGGCGTTTCGGGCGAACGCGCCGGCCGCCAAGTGCCTTGCCATCCGGCCTCTCCTCAACGCTGCCGGTTGAGCTTGCTGGCCGCCAGTAATGCGGCTGCCGCCTGCTCCAGGTGATCGAGCACTGCATCGAAGCGGGCCACGTCGCGGCGGTCCTCGATCACATGGCAGGCATGAACGACGGTGGTGCGGTCGCGCCCGAACGCCTTGCCGATCTGGGCCATGGGAAGGCCAAAGCCGACATGGGCGAGGTACATGGCGATTTGACGGGCCAGGGCTGCGCCGCGACCAGCCGTGCCTGTGCCTGCCAGGCGAAGCCTCGGCTGGCCAAGCGCGATCGCGACCACCCCTTGGGCGATGCGGCAGGCGCGCTCCACCTCGTTGGCCGACGGCCGCCGGCCGGACAACAGAACGCTCGATGGTTGCGGATGCATCGGCATCTGCGGCGTCGCCGCTGTGGAACTCTGACTGTCCATTCCTTGAGACTCCCGGCTTAGCTTTAATTCCTATCTCTCTAGCACGGATAGGAGAACAAATCTAGAACAAATTTCCATGGCTTTTTGGCGCGCGCATGCCATCGCGATAAATCCATGGCAGCGATGCTGCTGGCGAGAGCTAGATAAGAATATTTTCTGAAATTCATCCACACCCCCGTCGGTCGCCCCCACACTTTGCAGTCAGCACGATCATCAGGATCAGGACCCCAGCGATGACCAGAGGTGGACCGCAGCGTAAGGGACGCATTCGCGCGGTGCGGATGCTGATCGACAAGGGCGCTCAGCGCTATGATGGCAATAGGCACCTCGATCGCCTGCTCGGCGGGCAATCGGAGATTTGGAGGGGGCGGTCGAGCGATCCTGCCACCACCATCGCCACCCTCAAGCGCGCACTGAGATCACAGCGCCAGTTGGGCCGGGCCGGTCATTGGAGCTACGACCTCAACCGCCATTTCGGGCTGTTGCAGGCACTGAAGGCCGAACTCGCCCGGTCCCGGGGTGATGGACGAGGCGATGCGTCGGCTCAGCCCACCGCTGCGGCGGGCGAGAATGCGCTCAGTTCGACGGCACCTGGCATCTCCGAAACCGGGACCGAGACGTCATAGCCGAGGATCATTGCCGCCTGTGGGCCGTCGGTCACAAGCGGCAGCCTGAGCCAGAAGTGTACAAGATGGTCTTTGGCCGCTCGCGGGCTGCGCACAACCCCTTGTGCCGGCCGGCCGGTGTCCGCCACCCGTTGGTGCGCCGCGTGCCAGTAATCGGCCCGCCCACCCCAGTCGACTTCGTCAAGATAAAGCCCGGTAACTTCGCGATCATAGATGTCCCTCATCCGGGTCCCGGCCAGACGAAAGCGGAACCGGCACGACAAGGGATGGATCTCGATCAGGCTGATATTGGGGAGCAAGTGGGCAATATCGCTGGGCCGGATGTCTCGCCGCGCCGGCATCGGGGCTTGTGCGGCGCGCTTCAGCCAATAATCGAACAGCTGGCGCTGCTCGGCGATCACCAGTTGCGCTCGGAATGCGACGCGTGATGACTCTCGCATCATGGCTTGCCTGGCGAATCACCTCGCAATTGCAATTACCTGCTTATGAAGCCGTTGATTCCCGGGCGCAAGAGTCAGCGGTAAAAAACGGTGGAAGCGGCACGTCGTCGCCGCAGGCCGTACTTGGTTACCGGTGCTCAACCGCGGCGCCGCCGCTGGCCGAGGCCCATTTTCTTTGCCAGCGACGAGCGGGCTTCGGCGTAATTCGGCGCAACCATGGGGTAGTCCGCCGGCAGGCCCCATTTTTCCCGGTATTCCTCCGGAGCCATGTTGTGATGGGTCCGCAGGTGCCGCTTCAGCGACTTGAATTTCTTGCCGTCCTCCAGACAGATAACGGCGTCGGGGGTCACTGAGCGGCGCACCGGCACCGCCGGCTTTTCTTCCACCGTCTCCTTCTCCTTCGTGCCAGCCATGGCGTTGGCGAGCGCGTGATAAACGTCATTGATGAGATTTGGCAATTCGGCCGTCGGCACGGCATTGTTGCCGACGTAAGCCGCCACGATATCGGCCGTAAGCTCGACGATTTCGCTCTTGTCCTGATGGTCCATTCGAGATCCTTCCATTGCGCGTCCGCTGTGCCGATAACCGCCATGTCGACGCCGGCCTGGAACTCTGCGCGACTTCTGGATCGGCGACGAGGAGCTTGCCTGGTCACGCACTCCCCAAGCTTCAAACCACATCAGCCCCGGTACATCTTATTCACAACTCGGAGGCTATTCAGGTCTGAACTAGGCAATAGGAGGCCGAGCGGAACACAGACTTCATTACCCCGCCAGTGTTCCAAATATCAAGGGGCGCAAAAAAAAGAATTCTGCGCCAGTTGATTGCTGGCGGACTATCCATCTCAGGTCTACTGGAGTTGTTCCGATCCCGCGGGGCAGCATTCGCGCCAACAACGGCAGGAGGAAGGTGTTCAGGCCCCCGTGCGGTTCTGTTATACCGCCTTGCCCGAATAGGGACCGGACTGCTCCACGGCCCAATCCCAATATGTGAGCAGTACACGCGCTTTGGTGAAGGAGAGTGAATCGAAAAGGTTCTTCAACTCGCCAAGACGGCGATTGGAGCGCAGTGGGGCAGCCGGAGCATCGCGCAAGGTTTCTGCCACGGCAGCAAACTGCGTGCGCGACAGCCCGATGGCCTTCACTGCTACGGTCAATGGCTCGCCTTCTGAGTCGGTGATGATGCGCTCAGCATTGGCCGCGCCAATGCCGGCCAATGCGGCAAGTTTGTGGGATGCTTCCGTCGTCTTGCCGTCCACCATCAAAGTTACGAGTTGCTCAATCTCGGCTTTGTCCGCGATCTTGGGACTCCCGCTCGCTTCGCCGCCGTTCGACTCTTCCAGCGCATGGGCGATCTTCAGGATTCGATCCAAGGTGGCCGACTCGGTCAGAAATCGCGACAGCACGTAGCGCCGCAGCTGCGGCGGCAGTGACCAGAACAGCTCGAAAGCGATCGGCGCCGGCGTGTCGGCGCGCGTAGCGAGCGGGGCCTGCAAGGAGACCCGCGATTTTGCTGTATCCGCCAGCACGTTGAACGCTTCGTGCGACATCGCTGCGCCAGGATTGCGCACCACTGTAAGCATGACCGAGGCATCGCCATGTCTGATCAGGGCGTCGGTCAGGGCCGGCGACAGGTGACGGCGCCGCGCTATCAGCCTCAGCGCGACCACGTCGCCCATGTTGATCATGGTCATCAGGTCTTGATCGCTGATGGCTGGGCACTTTTCCAGAAGAGGTCCGGAAACGTCCACATTCTCATGGTGGATCAGTCGTCTGACCAGCAGCGGCGGGGGCGACTCCATGATGCACAGCCGGTTGCACAATGCGACTAGGCTGGCGACCGGCATTCGGGACACGAGCCGCAGCAGCGTGTCGCCGGCCAGGGCCCGTTCCTGCGGCTGCACGGCCCCAGACGGCATCGCCATGATGTCGAGCAGCATGCGGGCGGTCTCTGCACTGTGGAGGTCGGCCTCCGAAGTGGTGTCAGCTCCGGCAACGGGTAGCTGTGAGGGCTGGACGGTGCCTCCTTCGCCGTCTGCCAATTCGGACGCCGCCGTCTCAGGCTCCACCGCCTCAGGCTCCACCGCCTCGGGCACTACTGACTCGGACTCTACTGTCTCGGGTGCCGCCGTCTCAGGCTCTACTGTCTCGGACTCTTCTCTCTCGGACTCTACTGTCTCGGGTGCCGCCGTCTCGGGTGCAATCATCTCGAGCGCCACCGTCTCGGGCGCCACCGTCTCGGGCGCCACCGCCTCGGGCTCCACCGTCTCGGGCGCCACCGCCTCGGGCGCCACCGTCTCGGGCTCCACCGTCTCGGGCTCCACCGCCTCAGCGGTCTCCACAACGGGACAAGACTCCTCCTGCAGCAGCGGGTCGGCAATCAACGCCATCGTGGCCTCAGCCTCGGCCGGTTGCGCTTTGCCATGCGCGCCGGTTCCGGAGCTGAGCGCGTGCTCGGTTTCATGGGCGGCTGGCGTCTGCGAAGTTGCGATGGACACTGTCGCGACTAGCGGTTCCGGGGCCAGTGGAGCGCTCCACGGCCGCCACGCGACGAACGGCGGCAGGACAATGGGCAAAGAAGGCGAGCGCCGCCGTCTAGGCCTTGCCGCGGCGCCCTTGGACAATCGCGCTAGAAGGACGCGGAAATCCTTAGCTGTGTATCGCCGACCGGAGTTAAACTGATCGCCTCTTCGCCTGGAGTCCTGTTCGGCCGCTGCGTTCACACACGCAGCTTCCATGGTCTCGGCGGGCGACTGCACCGCGGGCTCGAGCATGCCTGTCTCTCTGACCTCTTCCCTATTGCCCATAGAGAACCCGATTTGGTCTAAAGACTCTTTAATTAAGCCTGCCCAATGCGACGGGTCGCAACAGGCGCTATGCAGAACGGGCCTCATGAGTTAAAGCGAGCCGGGCTTTCGGCAACAGGAGTATGGTGCATGCGGGTTTTCCCTAGGCTGAACGATCTTGCTGCCGAGCAGGGTCGGTTGCTCGGGATGAGTTCGTGGCTAGAGATGTCGCAGAACCGGATCGACCTCTTTGCCCAGGCGACGGATGATCACCAGTGGATCCACACCGACCCGCAGCGAACTCTGGCCGAACTCGGTCAGCCGACCATCGCTCATGGCTACCTCACCCTGTCCCTGATCCCCCGCTTCATGGGCGAAGTCATGCGGGTGGAAAGCGCCTCCCGCATTATCAACTATGGCGCCAATCGCATTCGCTTTCTCAATATGGTTCCGGTGCAGGCCCGCGTGCGTGGAGCGATCACCCTGCAGCTGGCTGACTTGAACAATGGCTGCTTGCGCACGAACTGCAGTGTTGCCGTTGAGATCGAGGGCGCCGACAAGCCGGCGCTTGTTGCTGAGGTCGTCATGCTGCTTTTCGAATGAGGCGAATCATGAACCAGGCCCCCCGCCAATCCAAGGTCGAAAAGTCGGAAGCCGAATGGCAGGCCGAACTCACGCCTGAGCAATACCATGTGACCCGCCGGCACGGCACTGAGCGGGCATTCAGCCATCCCTACAATGCCGAGAAGGCACCGGGAGTCTATCGCTGCGTATGCTGCGGGGTGGCGCTGTTCAACTCTGAGACCAAGTTCGATTCCGGCACCGGCTGGCCGAGCTTCTATGCGCCGGTTTCGGAGGATGCAGTGACTGAACATGAGGATCGGGGGCTGTTCATGCGCCGCACCGAGGTGCGCTGTGCCGGTTGCGATGCCCATCTCGGTCATGTCTTTCCCGACGGGCCCCCGCCTACCCGATTGCGCTATTGCATGAACGGCGTCGCCCTGGTGTTTGAACGCAAACCTGCAGCCGAGACTCCGTGAAGCAATTGCCGGCACACCGTTGCCGGGGATACTGAAGCGCTCTACGAGGACAAGGAGCCGCACCATGGCCGAACCCGCCCGCAAGCTCGACAGCACGACATCTTCCGCGCCCTCATTCAACTGGGAGGACCCGCTCGGCCTCGAGAGCCAGCTTACCGAGGAAGAGCGGATGATCCGCGACTCGGTGCGCGCCTACGCCCAGGACAAGCTCATGCCGCGCATTCTGCTGTCCTTTCGCGAGGAGCGATTTGATCGCGACATCATCAATGAGGCGGGAGAACTCGGGCTGCTGGGGGTGATGACCGATCCCAAATATGGCGGCCAAGGCCTCGGATACATCGCCTATGGCCTCATCGCGCGCGAGATCGAGCGCGTCGACTCGGGCTTTCGCTCCTCGATCAGCGTTCAGAACTCGCTGGTCATGCACCCCATCGAGGCCTATGGCAGCGAAGCGCAGAAGCAGACATTTCTGCCGAAGCTCGCGACCGGCGAGATGGTGGGCTGCTTTGGCCTGACGGAACCGGACGCAGGCTCCGACCCCGGCAGCATGAAGACGGTGGCCAAGCGCACCTCGGCCGGCTTTCTGCTCTCAGGCTCCAAAATGTGGATCACCAACTCGCCCATCGCCGACATCGCCGTGGTGTGGGCCAAGCTAGATGGCGAGGAGATCCGCGGTTTCATCGTGGAGCGCGGCGCAAAGGGGTTTTCGACCCCGGCGATCGAAGGCAAGATGTCGCTGCGTGCTTCGGTGACCGGTGAAATCGTCCTCGACGACGTGGAGGTGCCTGAGGACAGTCTGCTCCCCGAAGGGCGAGGACTGGCCGGCCCGTTCGGCTGTCTCAACAAGGCGCGCTTCGGCATTGCCTGGGGCGCCATGGGTGCAGCCGAGTTCTGCTGGCATGCAGCGCGCCAATACGTGCTCGACCGCAGGCAGTTCGGCCGCCCGCTTGCCGCCACCCAGCTGATCCAAAAGAAGCTTGCTGACATGCAAACCGAAATTGCGCTTGGATTGCAGGGGGCCCTGGCGCTCGGCCGGGCGCTGGAAGCGGGCCAGGCCGCGCCGCCGGCGGTGTCTCTCATGAAGCGCAACAATTGCGGCAAGGCACTCGACATCGCCCGCATGGCCCGTGACATGCACGGGGGCAACGGCATTTCGGATGAATTCCACGTGATCCGCCACATGCTCAATCTCGAGACGGTCAACACCTATGAGGGCACCCACGACGTGCACGCGCTGATCCTCGGGCGCGCCCAGACTGGCATACAGGCGTTTTTCTGAGGCGGCTTGGTTTCGGTTGGGCTGTTGATAGCCTGGAAGACGTCTCCGCTCGGCCGTTGTAAGCTGGGGCGCGACTGTCTAGTCTTTCCAAAGCGATTCGGCCCTGCGGGGGCCTGAAGCCGGCGAGCCGTCGGAGTGGGGCATGGCGCAGGAGGCCGAGGCGCTCATGGAGGCAGTGGGGATGATGCCGAGATGGCGCGGTCTCACCACGACCATCGGGTTCTGCGGGCTGACGATCGCGGCTATCGCGATATCCGCCGGAGCGGTTTTGGGGACCGTTGACGAGGCGGGGCTGGCCGCGGCCGTGGGCCTTGTGGCGTTCGTGCAGCTGGCATTCCTTATCAACAGCTGGCGGCACACGGGGCTTGGTGCGGCGGCGCCTGAGCTACATGCCATCAGGCGCGAAACGTTGGCGGCGCTGGCTCGGGATGCCGTCGGCGACAACCCCGAGAGCGGGCAAGTGGAAATGGACGAAATGATGGGTAACAGCCCGACCTCGCCCCACGCCGCCGCCGGCGATGCAACCAGCGCGGCTGCCGAAGCGGTTACCACCGGCATCGATGCTCTGGACCAGGGCGAGCTCGATCTTCATCTCGAGCCGGTGGTTGAGTTGGCTGAGACCCGCACCGTGTATTACCGCGCCGATCTTGTGCTAACCCGCGATGACGGCACCCGTTTGGAGCCCTATCTGCTGTCGCTCAGCGCCGAGCGCAGCGGCTTCGCATCGGCACTCGATCTGGCACTGTTCCGGCGCGTATGTCCGGTGATTCGCCATCTCAAGGCGCGCAATCGCCGCCCCGGGGTCTTCTGTCCGCTGTCGCCACAATCGTTCGCAGAGCGAGACATCCTGGATGAGCTGGTCCAGTTCCTGAGAGCCAACAAGGATGCGGCGGGCGGCATTGTGATTGAGATTTCCCAGCCGGCGCTCGCTGCCCTGTCGCCTGCCGGCATGGAGGGGCTTGCCTACCTGGCCGAACTCGGTGCGACGCTGTCGCTGAGCGGAGCGCGTGTGGAGGGGCCCGACCTGGAAACCCTCGTAGTGCTCGGCTTCCGGTTCCTCGACCTCGACATCGCAGCGCTGGCCGCAGCCCATGGTTGGGATGCCTTCACTGAGCATGGCGCGGTCTACGGTCTGGCCCGACGCGCCGAGCAAGCCGGCCTCACCGTCCTTGCCGCCAACGTGGCGCGCTCAGAAGAGCTTGAGCGCGTTCGCCCTTTCGCCAGGCTTGCCAGGGGATCCCTGTTTTCACCGCCACGCGTCGTGCGGCGCGAGATTACGGAACCGCCGGTTCAGGCAGCTGCGGCTTGACGCTGCAGGTGGGAACAGCCTAACGAGCCCCCATGACGGCCGCCGGTGCTTTCCCCGCCAATCCCTCCGATCCGCTCGCCAGTAACCGCGTGAGCGCGCAATCGTTCAGCGACCGCTATCCTGTCTGGCTGTGCGATGTCTGGGGGGTCGTGCATAATGGAGTTCAGGCCAGCCCGGCGGCTTGTGAGGCGCTGCAGCGTCACCGGGCGCGCGGTGGCGTTGTCGTACTGATCACCAATGCCCCGCGCCCATCAAGGGTGATCTTTCCCCAACTCGACTCGCTTGGAGTGAGCCGGGATGCCTACGACACGGTAATCTCGTCTGGCGACGTGACCTTGGAGCTGCTCGCCCACCGTCGCGGAAAGGTGTTCCATCTGGGGCCGCCACGGGACTTTGGGTTGCTCGAAGACACCGAGGCGGAGTTCGCCCGCATCGAGGATGCCCAGACCGTGCTGTGCACTGGACTGATTGATGACGACACCGAGACGCCGGAGGACTATGTCGGTTTGTTGCAGGCGATACGGGCGCGGGGCCTGCCCATGATCTGCGCCAATCCCGACAAGGTGGTGCGACGCGGCGAAACGCTCATTCCCTGTGCCGGGGCTCTGGCCGAACTCTACCAGGCCATGGGCGGCGAGACGGTGATGGCTGGCAAGCCTTATGCTCCAATCTATGAAGCCGCCCTCGAACGGGCCTCGGAGATCGCGGGTCGGGCGATCGGTCGCGATGAGGTTCTCGCCATCGGCGACGGGTTGTCGACCGACGCCGAGGGAGCTCGGCGCAATGGCTTGGATCTGCTATTCATCGTTGGCGGCATCCACGAGGCCGAACTCGCCGATGTCGGACACGAAGGCTATGCCGAGCGGGTGCGCCATGCCGTGCCGGATATCCGGCTCAAGGGCATCATGAGGGTCCTGCACTGGTGATCCAGGGATTGGAGGCCCGCCGTACCACTCTTCTCACAGGCCACGATCCGCTGCCGGACGCGTGCCGCAATGGCGTCATCGCCATCGGCAATTTCGATGGCGTCCATCGCGGCCACCAGGCTCTGCTCGCGCTGGCTCGCGACGCCGCCCGGGACCATCAGTCAGCTTTCGGACTGCTCACGTTCGAGCCGCATCCCAGAACCTTCTTCCAGCCCGAGGATCCGGTGTTCCGGCTCAGCCCTTTGCCGCTCAAGGCGCGGCTCGCCGCTGCCCTGGACGCGAGATTTATAACGGTCCTGACCTTCGACCGCCCGCTGGCTTCGCTGGAGGCGGAGGCTTTCGTCAGCGACGTTCTGGTGGGGCGTCTTGCTGCGGCTCACCTGGTGACCGGCTACGACTTCCATTTTGGACGCGGCCGCAAGGGAGACACCGCAACCCTGAAGGCCCTTGGTAAGTCCCTGGGATTTGCGGTGTCCACGGTTGAGCAGGTGACGGACGATAACGGCGTGGCGCCCGTCGCCTCGAGCGCCATTCGCGCCGCTCTCAGGCATGGTCATGTGGAAGCCGCCGCCCATCAACTCGGCTACTGGTGGACGGTGATGGGAGACGTGGTTGCGGGTGACGGGCGCGGTCAGTCCTTGGGTTATCCGACGGCCAATCTGGTGTTGGAACCGGGCTGCGAACCGAAGGAAGGCATTTATGCCGTCAGGGTCCGGATCGACGACGAGCCGGGCCGTCCGCAAAGGCCCGGTGCGGCCTATATCGGCACCCGGCCGACCTTCGCCTCCGGCCGGCGCTTCCTCGAAGTGCATCTGCTCGATTACGCCGGTGATCTCTATGGCCGTACGCTCAGCATCGAGTTCGTCGCCTTCGTGCGGCCCGATCAGGCGTTCGCGGGCCCTGAACCCTTGAGGCGCCAGATGAACGCCGATTGCCAGGCGATCGCCGCAATCGTCCACGGGCTCGGCCATAACGATCCGATGCGGCGCTACCCATTGGGACTTTTACAGGCCGAAGCAGGCCTGTAAGGGCCGCCTCATTTCGACAGCGTGCGGCCGACCGCGTCCGTCCAGCCGGCGAGCTTGCGCGCCCTGACAGCGGCGTCCATGGCGGGCGCGAACCGGCGCTCGGCAGCCCAGCCTGTGGCGAAGACTTCGGGGGGTGGGTAGACGCCGGCCTGGAGCCCCGCCAGATAAGCCGCGCCAAGGGCCGTCGTTTCGATCACCTGCGGCCGGTCGACTGCCATGCCAAGAATGTCGGCCAGCCGCTGCATGGTCCAGTCCGACGCCGACAGCCCGCCGTCGGCTCGCAGCAGTTCGCTCGTCCCATGCCAGTCGGCGCGCATCGCCTGGAGCAGGTCATGAGTCTGGTAGCATACCGCCTCCAGCGCGGCGCGCGCCAGTTCCGGGCGACCGCTGCCAAGAGTCAGGCCAAACACCGTACCACGGCAGTCGGGGTCCCAGTGCGGCGCTCCCAGGCCGGTAAAGGCCGGCACCATATAGACATTTTGGTCGGGATCGGCAGCGGCTGCGAGCTCACCGGATTGCGCCGCCGTAGCAATGATGCCGAGGCGATCGCGCAGCCATTGCACCACAGCTCCGGCAACGAAGATCGAGCCTTCGAGCGCGTAGGTGCGGCGGCCGGTGAGCTGATAGGCTATGGTGGTGAGCAGGCGGTGTTCGGAACGGATCGACTCCGACCCGATGTTGAGCAGGGCAAAGCAGCCGGTGCCATACGTGGCCTTGAGCATCCCCGGCGCAAAACAGGCCTGGCCTACGGTTGCGGCCTGTTGGTCGCCCGCAATTCCGGCGATGCGGATGGCCCCGCCCAGCAGACCGGGCTCGGTCCGGCCGAACTCGTGGGCGCAATCGTGGACCTCCGGGAGCATGCTCGCAGGTACATCGAAGATCCGCCGCAGTTCATCACTCCAGTACCCGCGGTCGATATCGAACAGGAGCGTCCGGCTGGCGTTGGTTGCCTCGGTGGCGTGCACTTTTCCGCTGGTGAGCCGCCACAGCAGAAAGCTGTCGACCGTGCCGAAGGCAAGCTCTCCGTTGCGGGCCCGCTCCCTGGCGCCGGGGACATGATCGAGGATCCAGGCCGCCTTGGTGGCGGAGAAATACGGATCCACGAGGAGGCCACTGAGCGCGGTGACCTCCGGCTCCGCACCTTGGCTCTTCAAATCCTGGCAGGCACTGGCAGTGCGTCTGTCCTGCCACACGATCGCTGGATAGATGGGCTTTCCGGTGCGCCGATCCCACACGAGTGCAGTTTCGCGTTGATTGGTGATGCCGAGGGCGGCGATATCCTTGGCCTCGAGGCCGGCTGTTGCCATGGCCTGGCTGGCGGTGGCAATGGAGCTCTGCCAAATCTCCTCCGGGTCGTGCTCGACCCAGCCGGGCTGCGGATAGCTCTGGGAGAGTTGCTGCTGGGAAATGGCGACGGGGCGCGTGTTCTCATCGAACACAAGTGCCCGGGTTGAGGTGGTCCCCTGGTCGATGGCCAGCACGTAGGTTGCCATGGCTTTGAACTCCTCGGCGAAGGCGGACGGCAACGTTTGTGGACAACTGTTTGGCAAATGTCGATTGCCCTACGACCTCACACGAAACTGTAGGGATCGATGTCGATGTGGATGCGCATCGATCCCGGCGGGCGCAGGCCAGCCAGCCAGGTGCGCACAAATGCCTGGAGATCGCTGCTGCGCGGCGCCTTCAGCAGGAAGCGCCAGCGGTAGCGGCCGCGTACCAGATGGAGTGGCGCCGGGGCGGGGCCGAGGAGCTGGATGGCCTCAAGCGCAGGTGCCCGGCGAGCCAGAACCCGGGCGAACCGTTCGGTCTCAGCCTGGTCACGACCCGACACGACGAGCGCGGCGAGCCGGCCGTAGGGCGGAAGACCGGCGGTGTCGCGCGTGTGCTTTTCGCGGCTGAGAAAGCCGTCGCGGTCGGCCGCCCTCAGCGCCCGCATTAGCGGGTGGTCGGGAACATAGGTCTGCACCAGGGCACGACCCGGCTGGTCGCCGCGGCCGGCGCGTCCGGCGACCTGGGCGAGAAGCTGCCAGGTCCGCTCGCCCGCCCGCGGATCGCTGGTCTCGAGCATAAGGTCGCCGTCGACCACGCAGGCAAGCGTAAGATGCGGGAAATGGTGGCCTTTGGCCACCAGCTGGGTGCCGATAATGAGGTCATATCGGCCCTCGGCAATGTCGCTGAGGGTGGCGCGCAGGGCCGAACCGGACATGAGGTCGGAGGACAGAATGACGGTGCGGGCCCCGGCAAAGCGTTCTGCCGCCTCTTCGGCCAGCCGCTCCACGCCAGGCCCGCATGCGGTCAGCGATCCTTCCGCCCCGCAGCCTGGGCAGGACAGCGGCACCGGCTCGGTATGGCCGCAGTGGTGGCACAAGAGCTGCCGGCGAAACCGGTGCTCGACCAGCCAGGCGGAGCAATTGTGGCATTCCAGTCGGTGGCCGCAGGTCCGGCACAAGGTGAGGGGCGCATAACCGCGCCGATTGAGAAACAGCAGCGCCTGGCTGCCGGCCGCAATGGTGGCAGCAACCGCGTCAACCACCGACTCGGCGAGCCAGCGGCCGGCCGAAAGCTGCTTGCGGCGCATGTCGACCAGTTCGATGGGCGGCAGTTCTGGTCGACCATAGCGGTCGGCAAGGCACACATGGGCGTAGCGGCCACGGTCGACATTGACCAGCGATTCAAGCGACGGCGTGGCCGAGGACAGCACGACGGGGAAGCGCCCGAGCGAGCCCATGACCACGGCCATGTCGCGGGCGTGGTAGGCGACCCCGTCCTCCTGCTTGAAAGCGGGCTCATGTTCCTCGTCGACGACGATGAGGCCGGGGCGGCGCCAGGGCAGAAACAGCGCCGAGCGCGCCCCTACGACGACGCGAGCCTCCCCCGAGGCAACGGCGCGCCACACCCGCTCGCGCTCGTTTGGCCTGGCGTCGGAGTGCCATTCGGCCGGGGCGGCGTTGAAGCGCTCCTCGACCCGGCGCAGGAACGGTCCGGTCAAGGCGATCTCGGGCAGCAGCAGCAGCACCTGCATCCCCATGGCCAGCGTTGCTGCCATGGCCTCGAAATAGACCTCCGTCTTGCCCGACCCGGTAACGCCGTCAAGCAGCGTGACCGAGAAGTCGCGCCGTGCCACCGCTTCGCGCAAGAGCGCGGAGGCCTCCTCCTGGGCGGCAGACAACACAAGGCTGCCTGCGGCTGGATCGGGCTCGGCAAAGCGGGCGAATGGCGGCAGGGCGACCGGCTCCAAACTGCCCTCGATGGCTAGTCCCTTGACGACAGAAGGGCTCACGCCGGCGAATTGGGCAAGTTCGCTCAGCCGCAGGGCGAAACCGTCGCCGGCGAACTCGAGCACCCGACGGCGCTGCGGCGTGAGGCGTTCAGGCGCCTGGCCGGTGGCGCGCCAGGCGATGTGCTCCCGAGGCGGCGCGAAAGCGCCCGGCGCGCGTAGGCACATCCTGAGAACCGACCCCGTCGGCACCATGTAATAGGCGGCAAGCCAGTTGACGAAGCGGCGGTGCAGCTCGCTCATCGGCGGCAAGTCGACGCGCTCGATCACGTTGCGCAGAGCGCGCTCCTGCGGCGGCACGGCTGCCGCATGCCACACAACCCCGACAGCCTGCCGGGGTCCCAGCGGCACACGAACATAGTCGCCCGCCGACACCTCAAGCCCGGGCGCACTCCGGTAGGAATAGGGGTGGTCGAGCGCCAGCGGCAAAAGCACGTCCACGACGTGGGAATGGTCGACGCTTGCCATGATGCTGGCCAGGTCCGGGCGATCGGTCATTCACGCCCCGGCAAGCTGCTGGAGAGGCCCGCACCTATTGTGGTTGGTGCCCAACATGCTAATAGATTGCGGCCCCTCCTTAGCCGGTTTTCGAGGCCAACTCCCATGAAGTTCTTTGCCGACACGGCCGACATAGACGACATCCGCGAGTTGGTTTCGATGGGGCTTGTCGACGGGGTGACCACCAATCCTTCGCTGATCGCCAAGTCGGGCCGGGACTTTAAGCAGGTCGTCAAGGAGATCTGCGCGCTGGTCGAAGGGCCGGTGAGTGCGGAAGTCACCGCACTCGATACCGACGCGATGGTCACGGAAGGCCGGCATCTGGCAGAGCTGGCACCCAACATCGCCGTCAAGGTGCCGCTTACATGGGATGGGCTGAAGGCCTGCCGGGCACTGACCCAGGGCGGCACCATGGTCAATGTCACCTTGTGCTTCAACGCCAACCAAGCCCTGCTGGCGGCCCGGGCTGGCGCCACATTCGTGTCGCCCTTCATCGGCCGGCTCGACGACATCGGTCTTAACGGCATGGAGGTCATCGAGGAAATCCGGGCGATCTACGACAATTACGACTTCTCCACGGCGATCCTGGCCGCTTCGATCCGCACGGTCAATCACGTGAAGCAGTCGGCGCTGGCCGGCGCAGACGTGGCCACGGTGCCGCCGGCTATCCTCAAGAGCCTTGCCCAGCACCCGCTGACCGACAAAGGTGTCGACATGTTCCTGGCTGACTGGAAGAAGACCGGCCAGATCATTCTCTAGAATGTGAACTGTCCGGATCTCGCCCTTCAACTGGCTCAGGACGAGGGGCGCCGTGCGGGTCTACACCAGCGCCCCGTGGCAGTGCTTGAACTTCTTGCCAGACCCGCACGGGCAGGGCTCGTTGCGCCCGACCTTGCCCCAGCTTGCGGGGTCCTTGGGGTTCGCCGGCGGGCGCTCTTTGCGGGCCGGTCCGTCGCCGAGGCCGCTCAGCCCCGCCATGCCGGGCCGGCCGAACTGCGGCCTGCCGAGCGCCAGCGCGGCTTCGGCCGCATCGTCGCGCCCGCTGAAGGGATCGACATGATGGGCCTGCATGGCCGGCAGTTCATCCTCCGAAGGCAGCCGGTTTATTGGCGCACGGCTGGAGATCTCGACGCGCATGAGTTGGCCTGTGACCACCTCGCGCAGGCGCTGCAGCAGCGCCTCGAACAGCGTGAAGGCCTCGGTTTTGTACTCGTTCAGCGGATCGCGCTGGCCATAGCCGCGCAGACCTACGGCCTGGCGTAGATGCTCGAGCGTCAGGAGGTGGTCGCGCCACAGATTGTCGAGCGAGCGCAACAGAATCTCTTTCTCCACCAAGCCCATGATCTCGGCCTCGTACTGCTCGCGCTTGCCGGCATAGAGCTTGGCGGCAGCCTCCTCGATGCGAGTGCGGATCTCCTCATCGGCAATGCCTTCCTCAGCTGCCCATTCCTCGATCGGAAAGTCGATGGCTACGGTCTCTCGCAGCTTCTGGCGCAGGCCCACCGCGTCCCACTGCTCGGCATAGGCGTTAGGCGGGATGTGGCGGGTGACTAGGTCGGTAATCACTTCGTGGCGCATGTCTTCCACCACGCCCGGGACGTCCTCGCCGCGCATGATCTCGATGCGCTGCTCGAAGATCACTTTGCGCTGGTCGTTCATGACGTTGTCGAACTTCAGGAGATTCTTGCGCGCATCGAAGTTCCTGGCCTCGACCTTCTGCTGAGCCTTTTCCAGCGCCTTGTTGATCCACGGATGGACGATCGCCTCCCCCTCCTGGAGACCGAGCTTCTGCAGCATCGAGTCCATGCGCTCGGACCCGAAGATGCGCATGAGGTCGTCTTCGAGCGACAGGAAAAAACGCGACCGGCCGGGGTCGCCTTGGCGGCCAGACCGGCCGCGCAGCTGGTTATCGATGCGCCGGCTCTCATGACGCTCGGTGGCGACGATGAACAACCCGCCGGCTGCCACGACCTTGTCCTTCTGGACCTGAACCTCGGCGCGGATGTCCGCCACCCGGCGGGCGTACTCCTCTTCGCCGAGGCTATCGCGGTCGAGTTCGGTCTTGATGCGCATGTCGGCATTGCCGCCGAGCTGGATGTCGGTGCCGCGCCCGGCCATGTTGGTGGCGATCGTGACCGTGCCGGGCACCCCAGCCTGGGCGATGATCTGCGCCTCCTGCTCGTGATAGCGGGCGTTGAGCACGTTATGGGGCACGTTCAAGCGCTTGAGCAGGGCCGAAAGCTGCTCGGATTTTTCGATCGAGGTGGTGCCGACGAGCACCGGCTGGCCACGTTTGCGGCAATCGGCGATCAGCTCGACGATGGCGTCGTATTTTTCCTTCGCCGTACGATAGACCTCGTCATCCTCGTCGGTGCGCGCCACCGGCACATTGGTCGGGATCTCGACCACGTCGAGCTTGTAGATGTCCATGAACTCGTCGGCCTCGGTGGCGGCCGTCCCGGTCATCCCGGCGAGCTTCTGATAAAGCCGGAAATAATTCTGAAAGGTGACCGAGGCGAGGGTCTGGTTCTCGGGCTGGATGGCAACGCGCTCCTTGGCTTCGAGCGCCTGATGCAGCCCCTCCGAATAGCGTCGACCAGGCATCATGCGGCCGGTGAACTCGTCGATGATGATCACCTGATCGTCCTTGACGATGTAGTCGCGGTCGCGCTGGAACAGCTTGTGGGCCCTGAGCGCCTGGTTGACGTGGTGGACAATGGTCACGTTCTCGATATCGTAGAGCGTCTCACCCTGGAGCAGGTCCGCCGTCCTTAACAGCTCCTCCATATGCTCGTTGCCGACCTCGGTGAGGCTCACCGAGCGCATCTTCTCGTCGAGCTCGTAGTCTTGCGGGTCAAGGCGCGGGATGAATGCGTCGATGGTGTTATAGAGGTCGGAGCGGTCCTCGATCGCGCCGGAGATAATGAGCGGCGTGCGCGCCTCGTCGATCAGGATGGAGTCGACCTCGTCGACGATGGCATAGTGATGACCGCGCTGCACCATCTCCTCGAGATGGTACTTCATGTTGTCGCGCAGATAGTCGAAGCCGAGCTCGTTGTTGGTCCCGTAGGTGACGTCGCAGGCATACTGCTCGCGCCGCTGCCTGTCGTCGAGGCCGTGCACGATGCAGCCAACGCTTAGCCCGAGGAACTTGTAGATCTCACCCATCCACTGGGCGTCGCGCTGAGCCAGATAATCGTTCACCGTGACCACATGCACGCCCTTGCCGGTGAGGGCGTTGAGATACACCGGCAGGGTGGCGACCAAGGTCTTGCCTTCGCCAGTCTTCATCTCGGCGATGCGACCCTCATGCAGCGTCATGCCGCCGACCAGCTGAACATCGAAATGACGCTGACCCAGGGTGCGTCTGGCAGCCTCGCGTACGGTGGCGAAGGCCGGAGCCAAAAGATCGTCAAGCCGGCGTCCGGCCGCCACCTCGTCGCGAAACCGACTGGTCCGGGCCTTGAGCTCTTCGTCACTAAGTTTCTCGACTTCAGGCTCCAGAGCGTTGATCTCATCGACCGCGGCCCGGTATCGCTTGAGCTTGCGTTCGTTCGAGCTACCGAACACTTTTGAGGCAATGGCGCTTAGTCCGAGCATATGGAAGTCCTTCGGCGGTGTTCCCGCAGACGTCGGGTGCGCCATTGTGGCGCGCCAGCAACGGCGCGGGCCGACAAATCACTGCGACTTGTAGTCGACCGGGCAATATGGAGCAATTGCAAGGCGCATGCTTCCCGTTCGCCT
>CAYWVA010000029.1:0-17517 GCA_964461545.1 uncultured Rhizobiaceae bacterium
GCCGCTCGACACCGGCCCCGCCTCCTCCCGGCGGGGCCGGTGGCGCGTTTGCGGCCGCCGGCTTGCATTCGGCACGGCGAGCCCCTAGCTCTCGCCTGCAAAGAGGAGCGTACCATGACCACCACATCCTCCCGCTTCTTCGATGAACTTGCCAAGCTCATGGGCAATGCTGCCGGTGCTGCGCAGGGCTTGCGGCGTGAAATCGACAACCTGGTGAAAGCGCAGGTCGAACGGGTGCTAGGCGATCTGGCGGTGGTTCAGCGCGAGGAATTCGAGGCGGTGCGCGAAATGGCCGAGAGGGCACGCGAGGACAACGAGCAGCTGAAGGCGCGCATCGCCGACATGGAGGCAAAGCTGGGCACGAGCGGCACGAGCGAAGCCGCGCGCTAGGACTGTGGAAGAGCCGCAACCTTTCGGCCCCGCGGCCTTGCAGGACTGCTCTGGCTCCGGCAATCATCAATCTATAGCTGTCGTCTGATTCGTACCCGCCATATCTGGTGTGGTATTGTCGAATTCGTGCTGCAAAAGTTTGGAGGCATGACATGCCAGCCCTGCTGCCGGTGTCGAACGAGGCGCCCAACCCACTCGACCAGATCGAGGAACTCGCCATGACCAACGAGTGGATGGTTGAGCGCGACGGCGAGGACGAGGTCAACATGATCATCGAGGGTGGGTGGACTGACCTGCATCTCTGCATCAATTGGCACCGTGAATTGGAGGGGCTCCATCTCGCCTGCACCTTTGATCTCAAAATTCCGGTGGCTCGCCGGGAGGAGGTTTCGCGCCTTGCGGTGCTGATTAACGAGCAGCTCTATTTCGGGCACTTCGACATCTGGCGCGGGGAGGGCGTCGTGCTGTTCCGCAACGGGCTGCTGCTGTCAGGAGGCGCCCAGGCGAGCGATGACCAGTGCGAGGGCCTGATCCGGCTTGCATTGGAGAGCTGCGAACGGTACTTCCCGGCCTTCCAGTTTGTCATATGGGCCGGCAGGGCAGCCGAAGAGGCCTTGCAATCGTGCCTGCTGGATACCGTCGGCGAAGCATGACCAGGAGCTCCGATCTGGCGCTTGGCGGTGCTGCGGTGCTGGTGGGCGCCGGCAAGATGGGCGGGGCCATGCTCCAGGGCTGGCTCAGCCGGGGCGTACCACCCGCCCGCCTCGTGGTGCTTGATCCTTCCCCGCCGGCCGAAATTGCCGGCATGATTGCCGAACACGGCATAGAGCACAATCCTGATCTCGACAGCCTTGAGCTTGTCGAGGTCCTGGTGCTCGCCATCAAGCCGCAGAATTTCGGTGAGGTGCTGCCGGCACTTGCCGGGCTGAAGCCCCACCGCCCGCTGGTGCTTTCGATTGCCGCCGGGCGCACGATCGCCGGAATCGCGCGCCATTTCGGCGATGATGCCGCGATCATCCGAGCGATGCCCAACGTCCCGGCAGCAGTCGGCCGCGGTATTACTGCGATGGTCGCCACTCCCAACGTGTCGACCAGCCAGCTTGGATTGGCGCGCGGTCTCCTCGAAGCCATTGGCGAGGTTGTGATGATCGAGGACGAGGGGCTGATGGACGCGGTCACTGCGGTATCGGGCTCTGGACCGGCTTATGTGTTCTACTTTGCTGAATGCCTGGCCGAGGCGGGTATGGCTGCAGGCCTGCCGAAGGAGCTGGCGATCAAGCTGGCGCGCGCCACGGTGAGCGGAGCGGGAGAGTTGATGCATGTGTCCGGCCGTCCGGCCGGCGACCTGCGTGAGATGGTAACCTCTCCCAAGGGCACTACCTACGAGGCACTCGCGGTGCTTATGGCGGGGGACGGGCTCAAGCCCCTCTTGGCAAGGGCCGTGGCGGCAGCCGCTCGGCGCTCGCGCGATCTCGCCCGCTAAGCCCTCCTGGGGTTTCAAAGGTTTCCAAAGCATGCGGAGTCGGCCTCGCGGTGTCCCCGGGGCTGGTGGCCGGGGCCTCGCGTGACCGGAACCCTTGTCGCTCATCCGCGTTGAATGGGTCTCGTAATGCTGAGCGGCCGGCAGGCACTTGCCGGAGCGGCACCCCTTGGATCGCGACCAGGTCGATGTTGGGAGGAAAGATGGCGACGTGCGAAGTCTGCGGGAACGACTACGACAAGGCGCTAAAGATTGAGTTAGGCGGTGAAACGCACACATTCGACAGTTTCGAATGCGCCATCCATGCGTTGGCTCCCCGGTGCACCTCGTGTGGCGTGCGGATCGTCGGACATGGCTTGGAGAGCAATGGCGACCTGTTTTGCTGCAGGCCATGCGCTGAACGCAGCGGCGTGCAAGGCCTGCGCGACCACGTATAGCGCGACCGACCTCGGTCCGCGGAAGTAGAAGGAGAGACGATCATGACCGACCACAACCCCAATCGGCCAGTTGGAGGCGGTACTCCGCCACCGGAGCGTGGCATGCCAGGCGACCGCCCCGTTGGTGCTCCGCCGCCACCGGAATACCGGGGCAGCCGGCCGCCCGGCGACAGCGGCAACAGCGCCATGGCGCTGATCATTGGAGCGCTGGCCGTGGCCCTCATCATTGGAGCCTTCTTCTGGTTTGCCGGCGATACTCAGGACACCGCCGTCCTCGATCAGCCGGTAACCACCCAGCAGGAGACGGTGCCTCCGACCACGGAACCCCAGGCTACGGAACCTCAGACCACGGCGCCGCAGGCCACCGAGGAGCCGGCAACCGGCATCGAGCAAGACACAGGCCAGACCGGCACGCAGTGAGCAGGCGTTTTGTCGGCCGAGTGGTGGTTCGGGCTGCATCGAAAAGGTGCGGCCCGAAAGCCGTGGCTGGACAGGGCGGCTATGGCGTGGTAGCAGCCTAGCCCATAAGGGGCGGCTGAATGGCCATGGCAAGACCAGATAGGCGGTATCGACGACGATGGGACGCGGCTCCGCCGCGGACCTGAAATCGCCTTGCCGCCGAGCCATCATCCACAAGGCATGAAGTGTCGGGATGTGAAGGGGGCGAAGGCTCGCACAGCCCCCTTGCCGATTCCGACCTATGAATCCCATACCTTTTGCCATCACCCCTGAAACCGCCGGCGACGTCGCGGAGGTCGAACTGCTGCTCGATCAGTGCTTTGGCGTGGCGCGCCGGACCAAGACGACGTATCGCCTGCGCGAAGGCGAGTGCGCGGTGTCCGGCCTGTCCCTGGTCGCCCGGCATCCGTCCGGGCGGCTCATCGGCGCGATCAGCTTTTGGGAACTGAGAATCGGCGAGCAGGGCGCGCCGGCTCTGCTGCTGGGCCCGCTGGCGGTCGCGCCGGACCTGCAGGGCATCGGTATCGGTCGCAGTCTCATGCGCCGCGGGATTGCCAATGCCCGCAACCTTGGGCACGAACTCATCATCCTGGTCGGCGATAAGCCGTATTATGGCAGGATGGGCTTTCGCCAAGTCCCGCCCGGGCGGCTTGTGCTTCCCGGGCCCGTCGAGGCGGCGCGGCTGCTCTACTTCGAGCTTGAGCCCGGAGCGCTTGAATCGGTGAGTGGCCTTGTGCTGCCGCCCGGCCGCTTCAATGGCCTTCGCGGTACCACGTGGCGACCAGCAGCCCCAGCAGCAGCGCAAGAGTGAGCAGCAGGCCGAACAGCGGCAGCTCCTCGATGGCGCGGACCGTATAGGCACCGGTGCTCTGAAGCCCGAGCCAGCCCGGCCCGGCCATGGCGCGGCCTGGCTTGACCTTGACCAGCTGGGGCACGTTTACGGCGTTGTCATCTCCGCTGCCGGCCACCCAGGCGATGCCGCCGCGGCTTTCCTGGACCACCGGCTGGAGCTTCTCGGCCGTTGCGTGCAGGTCGAGGATCTCCAGCGAATCGGCGCTTCCGACTGCCGCCACAGACGACAGGTTGCCGTCATCGAGGCGGTGGATGCCGGCCTCGCTGACGTCCAGCCGGGCCTGGAACAGACCGGGCGTCACTTCCTGAAGCTCAACGGTCCTTTCCACGCCCGACGGCCCGGTGACGGTCACCGGCGCTGACTCCTCCGACATGGTGCGGCGCTCAACCACCAGCTGGCCCTCAACCTGGCGGCCGCTCAACGCTTCTTCTTCCAGTTCGGGCTCCTTCATCAGCCAATGGGCAAAGCGTCGCAACAGCTCCGACTGCGGCCCGCCTCCCTCGTAGCCGCGAGTCCACAGCCAGGCCTGGTCGGACAGCAACAGGGCCACCCGACCCTCCTGCTGGCGGGTGAGCAGCATCAGGGGCTTGCCGCCCGGACCGTCCATGACCGTGGCCCCGTCGCGCACCTGCGCATCGATGAGCCGGAACCAGCGACCCCAGCGAGGCTCGCCGTCCTGGTCGAGGTAATCGGCGGCCAAAGCGCTCGTCACCGGATGGCGCCGGCCCACGTCGGTGATGCGCGGATGAAACGGTTCGGCCACGATATTTCCTGTCGGCACGGCAGGCAGAATCTCGGCCAACGGGGTACGGTAAAGGCTGAGCGGAGAGGCATAATCCGGCCCGGCCGCGATCAATACGGCGCCGCCGTTGTTGACGTAGTCGACGACATTGGCGAGGTAGGCGAGCGGCAGCACGCCGCGGCGCTGGTAGCGGTCGAAGACGATAAGGTCGAACTGGTCCAGCTTCTCGACGAACAGCTCGCGGGTCGGGAAGGCGATGAGCGACAGCTCCCTGATCGGCGTGCCGTCCTGCTTCTCCGGCGGCCGGAGAATGGTGAAGTGCACCAGGTCAACCGAAGCATCGGCCTTCAGCAGATTGCGCCAGGTTCGTTCGCCGGGGTGCGGCTCGCCGGACACGAGCAGCACCCGCAAGCGGTCACGGATGCCCTCGGTGACGATCACCGCCCGGTTGTTCTCAAGCGAGATCTCGCCCGGCAAGGGATCGACGGAAATCTCGATCACATTCTTGCCGCCATGCCTCACGTCGATGGGAATCTCCAGGCTGTCGCCGGTGACCGCTTCAAATGTCTGCGGCTGGGCGCCGTCGACCGTCACAGTCACGGTGGCAATTCTTGAACCGTCGAGCCCGGCATCCTGCACCGTGATCCGGGCTCTGTGCTGCTGACCGACAATGGCGAAACGTGGGGCATTCTCAACGACCAGGCGACGATCCCGCTCGCCCTGCCGGCCGGTGATGAGCGCATGCAGCGGACCGTCGTAGCCAAGTTCGGCGATGGCGTCGGGGACGTCATGCACCTGGCCGTCGGTGATCATCACCGCTCCGGCGTAGCGCTCCGGTGGGACATCGGCGAGGGCGCGCCTCAGCGCGGCAAACAGATGCGTGCCGTCCTCGCCCGAGGTGATGCCCGAAGTGACGGTCGCGACCCGGAACTCGGTGTGTGGCAGCCGGCCCAAAGCCTCTCTGGCCTGCGCTTCGGCCTCGGCCACGAGATCCATGCGGTCGGCAAGCTCCTGGCTCTGGCTGCGATCGACGACCAGTACGGCAATGTCGCTCAGGGGCTCGCGGTCCTCCTCGCGCACTGCCGGATTGAGCAGCGCCAGCACGAGCGCGGTGAGCGCCAGCGCCCTGAGCGGGGTGCCTCTTGCCCGGGTCAAGATCCCGAGCCCCACCATCACGAGCGCCACGGCACCGAGTACAGCGATGATCCAGAGGGGAACGAGGGGGGCAAAGCTCATCGACCAGGACACCAGCGCCTCCCTATTGCCCGAGCCGCTCGAGCAGAGCCGGTACGTGGACCTGATCGGCCTTGTAGTTGCCGGTCATGGCGTACATGACGACATTGAGCCCGGTGCGGTAGGCGAACTCGCGTTGGCGCTCGCCGCCGGGAACCGCCGGATACAGCGGCCGGCCATTGCTGCCGACTGCCCAGGCGGCGGCATAGTCGTTGGATCCTATGACCAGGGAACTCACGCCGTCGACGCGGCCCTCGGCAAGGAGTGCACCGGACTCCGACGACTCGACCCACAGCTGGCCGCCGGCCCAGCGGCCGGGGAAGCTCTGGAGAAGATAGAACGCCTTGGTGATCACGTGTTCGGGCGGCACCGGCTCAAGCGGCGGAATGTCCAGGTTCTCCAAGATGCGGCGGAGCGCCATAGTTGCCGGGCCCGGTTGGCCGGTGACGCCAGACAGATCGGAATCGGCGTCGCGCGTATCGAAGAAGATGGTGCCGCCGGTCTTCATGAAGCCATCGATCTTGGCCAGTGCCTCGGGCGAAGGAACCTCCGCGTCGGGCGTGACCGGCCAATAGATCAGCGGAAAGAACACGATCTCGTCGCGCTCCATGTCGATGCCCATCGGGCCTGCCGCCTCGATCGAGCTGCGCTGGGCAAGGAAGTTTGTCAGGCCGGTCAGCCCGGCAAACGACACTTCGTCGATCTGCCGGTCACCGGTCAGCACATAGGCCAGACGGGTGTCGAGCGCGGCGCGCATGGCAAAGCGGTCGGCCTCCGACAAGTCGCCTTGAGCGTGCGCCCCATTAAGCGCCATCATGCCGCCCAAGCCGGCAAACAGCAGGCCCGCCGCGGTGCGCTTCAACTTCAGCCGGGTCAAGGCACCGGCGAGCGCCAGCGCGGCGATGCAGTCGATCAGCAGGAGCAAAAGGGCGGCAGTAAACAGCAAGCCGGAGAGGTCCCTGGCCGGGGTGAGCTCGTAGTCGCGCACCGCGATACCAGCCGGTAGCGGCCCCATTGCCGCAAATCCGCTAGCCTCGGGCACCAGGTTGAGGGCGCGTAGCGCCCCTGCCCGCTCGTAGACCCCGGCAGGGTGTGCCGGAGAGGGCTTGGCTGTGGCAATGGCACGTGCCGGCATCGGTACGGCATCGCCACCCGGCGGCCTCAGCACGCCGAACCCGTCGAGGGCCTGGCGCGGCACCCAGGCCTGCTCCGGACCCGAGGCCGTGCCCGGCTCGCCCGACGCCTGGGTGCCGGTGGCGGGCGCCAGTTCGACGATCCGGTTCAGCATTTCGACAAAGAGGCCCGACAGCGGCAGGTTCGACCATTCGGCATTGGCGGTGACGTGCACCAGCACAATGAGGCCGTCGCCGCGCGTGGCAGCGGTGACAAGCGGCGTGCCGTCGGCAAGGCTTGCCCACACCTTGTCGTAGAGATCCGGGGTTGGCTCGGCGAGAACCTGACGGTTGACCTCCACCGTATCGTCGAGCTGCAATCCGGCAAAGGGGCTCGATTCGGGGAACGGCGCCAAGGGTTGGGCCTGTTCCCATGCCAGAGCACTGCCCAGCGCCCGGTCGCCCCGGCGCAGCTCGACCGGCACGAGGTCGTCATTGCCACCGGCCAGCCTCGGACCGGCAAAGCGCACCAATACACCGCCACCCTCGACCCACTCTTCCACCCGCTGGCGGTCGTCACGCGCGATGATGCCGATATCGGCCACCACCAGCATCGACAGGTTCTGCTCGAGCAAGCCGCGGAGCCCTGCGCCATCCGGCTCGCGGAGCTCCGAAGTGGGCTCAAGGGCGCGGCTGACATAATAGAGCGGTGACAGCAGCGGCTGCTCAAGTTCCAGTGAGGCACCGCTCACCAGTCCCACGGTCTTGCGCCGCCACAAGTCGTCGAAGAGGTAGACCGCGGCGGCCGTCCGCTGGTCGGCGATCTCCAGCCGAGCGGCCTCGTTGCGGAGCTCCAGCGGAAGAGAGAAGGTCTCTTCGGCAGTGACCGAGTCATCGGCAAAGGTGATCGAGCGCTCGCCAAGGGATCGTCCGTTGCTGGCCAGGATGCGCACCAACGCCTGTTCGGGAGCAGCCGTCGAGGCCCGTTTGACAATGACGTTGAATCCGCCGTCCTGCAACGAGGGCGGGCTCACCGCCAGCCCGAGGTCGGCGGCTGGCGTCTGGACGACCTGGACGCTGGCCTGGCCGCCCGCGAGACCTTTGAGCCCCTCGGCGAATGCCAGGGAGTCGTCTGAATCGAGACCGTCAGCAAGCCACACGACCTGGAGAGTGGAGGCATCGAGCTGGTTCCGCAACCGCTCGAGCAGGGCCAGTCGGTCCGTCTCCAGCGCCCTTGGAGCAATGGCGGCGGCCTTGTCGCGAACCTCGGCTGCGGCGCGGAACTGGAGATCGGACGGCTGGGATTGGGGTGCGGTCACCGCAAGCGCGACAGGGGCGCGCGATCGATCGGCAGCGTCGATGATCTCCCCCAACATCCGCTCGCGCTGCGGCCATTGCCGCGCCGCCGCCCAGCCATCGTCGACCACGATCAGCAGCCGATCTCCTGTGAGGCCTCCCGCCTCGTCGTGCAGCAGCAAGGGACGCGCGACGGCCAGGATGATGAGCGTGACAACCGCAAGGCGCAGCGCCACCAGCCACCAGGGTGTGCGATCGGGCTGCTCTTCGCGCGAAACAAGGTCGAGCAAAAGTCGAAAAGGCGGAAACCGCACAGCCTGAGGGCGAGGCGGAGTGAAGCGCAACAACCACCAGATCACCGGCAGCAGGGCGAGCGCGCCAAGCGCCAGCGGCGTTGCAAAGGTGAGCGTTCCGAGACCCAGCATCCAGGCTCACGCTCCCGCCGTGAGTCTGGCCTGCCCACGCCGTGCGACGAGGAGGGTATAAATAGACAAGAGTACATGCTGCGGCGACCGCCCGGTGGAGTGGACCGTGAACGACCAGCCAAGCCGCCGGGCAAGGTCACGCAATCCGTCGCGCTGGTCCTTGAGCCGCGCCTGATAGCGTTCGCGCAAGGTCTCGGCGCGACCGGCCATTAGCCGGCGCGGGCCGGCGATCTCGAGGAATTCGGTGCGGCCTTGGTAAGGCAGCGTCTCTTCGGCAGGATCGAGCACCTGCACCACATGGCCGGCGACCTCATTGGAGGCGAGCGCGGTGAAGCAGCCTGCGATCTCGTCGAGCGGCTCCAGGAAGTCGCCGATCAGCACAGCGGCGGAAAAGCGTGGCAGCCGCGCTTTCGGCGGCAGCGGTGGGCCGCCGCTTACTGCCTGTGCGGCGTACCACTGAGCCATGCGATTGAGCGTCGCGCTGGTGTGGCCAGGCTGATACGGGCTTCCCAAAGCGGCGACCCGCTCGCCAGCCTTGCTCGCCAGAACCGATATCGCCAGCGCCAGAAGAGTCGCCCGGTCGCGCTTGGAGGTTTCGGCGAGATGAGAGCGGAATTCCATGCCCGGCCCCTGGCTTGCCCAAAGCCACACGGTGTGGCTCGCCGCCCATTCGTTCTCGCGCACCAGCACACGGTCGGAGCGTGACGATTTGCGCCAATCGATGCTCTGGACGGAGTCACCGAAGCTGTAGGAACGATACTGCCAGAAGTCTTCGCCGGGTCCGGATCGGCGCCGGCCGTGGAGGCCATGGATCACCGCATTGGCAATCCGCTCGGCCGCTACCAGCATCGGCGGCAGGGTTGAAGCGAGCCCTTCGGCGCGCCGCCTGAGCTGAAAGGCCTCCGAGTGCGCCGGCTGTGGAGAGGCGGCCGTTGCCGTCATGGCACTCATTGGATGGTTTCGGTCAGCCGGTCGATAACGCCGTCCAGCGTCAGTCCCTCGGCCCGGGCCGTGAAGCTGATCGCCATGCGATGCCGCAGCATCGGATTGGCCAGCGCCGTCACGTCGTCGATCGACGGGCTCAGCCGGCCGTCGAGCAGGGCACGGGCCCGTGCGCCGAGCATCAGTGCCTGGCTGGCACGAGGTCCCGGGCCCCAGGCAATGTTGGTGGAGACGAAGTCGTCAGCACCCGGCACAGGCCGCGCATGGCGCACCAGTTTGAGGATGGCTGCGGCGACCGATTCCCCCACCGGGATCATGCGCACCAGCCGCTGCGCCGCCATGAGTTCAGTGGGCGTGAATACCGGGCGCGGCTCGGCCTCTTCGCCGCCTGTGGTGGAAAAGAGCATCCGGCGCTCGGCCTCGAGATCGGGATATGGCACGTCGATCTCGAGCAAGAAACGATCCAGCTGGGCTTCGGGAAGCGGATAGGTACCTTCCTGCTCGATCGGATTCTGGGTCGCCAGGACATGGAACGGCCGCGGCAGATCATAGCGCTGTCCGGCCACGGTCACATGATGCTCCTGCATGGCCTGCAACAGGGCCGACTGGGTGCGCGGGCTTGCCCGGTTGATCTCGTCGGCCATCAGCAGCTGGCAAAATACCGGCCCGGCAATGAAGCGGAAGTGTCTCCGACCGGACTCGGACTCCTCCAGAACTTCGGAACCGACAATATCGGCCGGCATCAGGTCGGGAGTGAACTGCACCCGGCGCTCGTCCAAGCTCAGCACCTTGCCCAGAGTGATGGCCAGCTTGGTCTTGGCCAGTCCGGGCAGTCCGACGATAAGGGTATGCCCGCCAGATAAAATGGCAATCAGCGCCAGATCAATCACCTGTTCCTGGCCGAAGATAACCGACTGGATCGAGCGCTTGGCCTCTCTGAGCCGATCAGCGACCGCTTCTAGCTCGGACAGGACTTTCTTATCAGCTTCGTTGATGCTCACCATGCCCATCATTATAGTTAGTGCGTTACGGCGAAAGAAGCCCCGCCGGGCCGGTTCTTGGATTGGGCGGGGCGGCACATGGCAGAAAGTGCTGGCAGACCATGGCCGGTTTGAGGCGCGCCAGGAGCAATCGCTGATCCGATGACGGGCAGATCCACAAGAACTGATGCTTCGCGTGATGCAGCCAACCCGCTGCGCGGCCTCAAAGAGGCTGAAAAAGCGGCCGGCGGCGAGAAGGGCCTGCCGCCGGTGGATCTTTGGAACCCGCCGTTTTGCGGCGATATCGGGATGCGCATCGCGGCCGACGGCACATGGTACTACATGAACTCGCCGATTGGACGCAAACCGCTGGTGCGCCTATTTTCGACCGTGCTGCGGCGCGACGAGGACGCAAAATACTACCTGGTGACACCGGTGGAAAAATGCGGCGTGGAGGTCGAGGATGCGCCGTTTCTGGCCGTCGAGATGGCAATCGATGGCGAAGGATGCAACCAGCGCTTGCGCTTTCGCACCAATGTCGACGACGAGGTCGTGGTCGACGACGGGCATCCGTTGCGATTCGAGACCGAGGAGGGCACCGACGGGCTCAAGCCCTATTTCGTGGTGCGCGGCCGGCTGGAGGCGCTGGTCAACCGACCGATCTTTTACGACCTCGTCGCCGCCGGGACGGTCGAGCGGGTCGACACCGAGGACTGGTTCGGGGTGTGGTCGTCGGGGCGTTTTTGGCCCATGGCGCGGGCCGCCGATATCGGACTCATGGCGCGATGAGGACGTCGTGCACGGGCTTGCGCTATGACGCGGCGGAACTGCGCCAGCGGGCCAGAGGCAGGCTGCATGAGACCATGCCGGTGGAGGCCTCGGACCTGACTCTGGCGCCGGCGCGCAGCGACGATGACCTCAACGCTCATCTGCCGCCAAGCCGGAGTGCCGGTCCGGGGCGGGCCGCGGCCGTGCTGGTGCCGCTGATCCGACGCGAGCCGCAGCTGACCGTGCTTCTCACGCTCAGGACCGACGATTTGCCGTCGCACGGCGGTCAGGTGGCGTTTCCTGGCGGCAAGATCGACAAGGCCGACGTCGGACCGTTGGAGGCCGCCCTGCGCGAGGCGCGTGAAGAGACCGGGCTCGACCCGCGCCTGGTCGAGCCGCTCGGCTATCTCGACGTCTACCAGACGCGCACCGGCTTTCGCATCGTACCGGTGGTCGGGCTGGTCGATCCGAGGGTTCGGCTCAGCCCCGCGGCAGGCGAGGTCGCCGATGTCTTCGAGGTGCCGCTCGGTTTTCTGATGGATCCGCTGAACCATCGCCAGGAGAGCCGACTTTGGCAGGGCGTGGAGCGGCGATTCTATGCCATGCCCTATGGCGAGCGCTACATCTGGGGGGCCACGGCGGGCATGCTGAGGAACCTTTACGACCGCCTATATGCCGAGTAAGGCGGGAGGCATGGCCCGTGCCCGAGCGCCATTGCCCAGCCTCGCCGGCGCCGACTGGCTCGCCGACCCGCTGCTTCAGCGGGTGCTTGCGGCGTTGAAGGCCGAAGGCGGCGAGGCCCGCATCGCCGGCGGCGCGGTGCGTGACGCGCTGCTCGGTGAGCCGGTGAGCGACATAGACATTGCGACCACTGAGACGCCGCCACGCGTCTTGAAGCTTGCCTGGCGCGCCGATCTCGAAGTTCATCCGACCGGCCTCGATCACGGCACCGTGACGGTGGTGGCGAAACAGGGGGATCGAGTCCGGGCGTACGAGGTCACCACCCTTCGCATCGACGTCGAAACCTACGGCCGTCATGCCCAGGTGGCCTTTACCGCTGACTGGACCGCGGACGCCCGGCGCCGGGATTTCACCATGAATGCCCTTTACTGCGATGGCTCCGGGGCCCTGCTCGATCCGGTCGGGGGCTATGGCGATCTCGTCAAGCGCCGGGTGCGGTTCGTGGGAGAGCCAGAGGCCCGCATTGGTGAGGATAACCTCAGAATCCTGCGCTTCTTTCGGTTCCATGCCCAGTATGGCCGGCGTGCGCCGGATCGCCGCGGTCTTGCCGCCTGCGTGGCTCTGCAGGAGGGATTGGACCGGCTTTCGGCGGAGCGGATCCGGCAGGAAATGCTGAAGCTGCTGATTGCTCCAGGGGCGGTGCCGGTGCTGCGGGTCATGGTGAAGACCGGGATCGCGGGCCGTATCCTGGCGACCAGACACAACCTCGGGCGGCTTTCGAAAATGGCTGACATCGATGCCTGCGAAGGACTTGAGCCGGACCCGGTGCTCCGGCTCGCGGCCGTATCTCTGACATCGCCGGAGGACGCTGCGACATTGCGCCAGAGGATGCGGTTGTCGAATGGCGAGTATGGCCGGCTGCAGCACCTGGCCCAGTCCGCCCTTCCGACTCCGGCGCTGCGCGGCAACGAGCGCCGCATTGTGCTCTACCAGATGGGCCCACAAGCGTTCCGCGACGCAGTCCGCCTTGCCTGGGCCATGGACAAAGGCAGGTTCGCCGCCGGGGCATGGGCCGAACTGTCTCGTCTGCCCGAGCACTGGCAAGCCCCGCGCTTTCCGGTGAGCGGAACCGACCTTGCCAACCACGGCGTTGGTGCTGGTCCGGAGATGGGGCGGCTACTTAAATCTCTGGAGGACTGGTGGACGGCGGCCGGCTTCCCTGCGGACAAGAACGTGGTGCTGGCACAGCTGGACTCGCTGAGATCGAGACAGCTATGAGCGGCGTGCTTGACGTGGCCCGAGCAGAATGCATCTAACGGCACGAGATGAAGGCACAAAGGAGCCGGCGCGTGAGCAAAGACCCCTACGAGGTTTTGGGCGTTGCAAAGGGAGCCTCCCAGGACGATATCCGGAAGGCCTATCGCAAGCTCGCCAAGAAGCTCCATCCGGACCTCAATCCGGGAAACGCCAAAGCGGCAGAAAGCTTCAAGGATGTCGCGGCCGCCCATGATCTGTTGGGCGACCCTGAGAAGCGGGCCCGCTATGATCGCGGCGAGATCGATGCTGCGGGGGCGGAGAAGCCGCAGCAGCGCTACTATCGGGACTATGCAGATGCCGGTGGGGCCCGCCGATACTACTCTTCGGCAGGGTTCGAGGATCTGGGCGACGCCTCTGACCTGTTTGCCGATCTGTTCGGGCGGACCTCGTCAGGCCGAGGCGCGCGAACCGGCAAAGTGCCGGGTCATGATGTCCAATATCGTCTCGATGTCGACTTCCTGGAAGCGGCCCGGGGCGGCAAGCGCCGAATCACCCTGCCAAACGGGACCGCGCTTGATCTGACCATTCCAGAAGGCGTGGCAGACGGGCACACTCTCCGGCTGAAGGGCAAAGGAGCGCCAGGGATCGGCGGCGGAGGCCCCGGAGATGCGCTGGTTGAGGTCTCGGTCAAGCCGCATCCGCTTTTTGCCCGGCAAGGTGACGATATTCTCATCGAATTACCGATCACCATCGATGAGGCGGTACTCGGGGCCAAGGTCGAGGTCCCGACCATTTCCGGCCGTGTGGCGCTGAGCGTCCCCAAAGGCTCGACCAGCGGCCAGACCTTGCGCCTGCGCGGCAAGGGAGTGAAGCGCCGCGCCGGCCAGGGTCGCGGCGATCAGCTGGTGAAGCTCAAGGTCGTGCTGCCGCCGCAGATCGACAGCGAGCTTGAAGACTTCATGAGGCAGTGGCGCGAACGGCACCGCTACGATCCGCGCGCCGAGCTGAGGACATCATGAGGAATTTCACCGAAGCACAGGTGCTGGCGAGCGTCGAGCGCCTGTCGGTTACTCGATTGCGAACCTGGGTGAAGCGCGGCTGGGTGCGGCCGCAGACGGGCGCTGGACAGGTCGTCTACAGCGAGGTGGACGTGGCCCGCATCTGTCTCTTCTGCGAACTGCGCGAAGACCTTAGCATCGATGAAGAGACGCTGTCGCTGATCGTGCCTCTGATCGATCAAATTCACGGGTTGCGGCGACAGCTGCGCAACCTCGGCCGGGCCATCGAGTCCCAACCCAAGACGGTCCAGGAGCGGATCAAGGAGGCGTTCCAGGACCTGGCGCAAGATTGAGCGCACACAACATGCCGGCCATCTGCGCGCTCTACTCCGCGGCCTCCCTCTTCGGCTGCACTTCGGAAAGGTAGTCGGCG
This sequence comes from uncultured Rhizobiaceae bacterium, assembly GCA_964461545.1. Taxonomy (GTDB): domain Bacteria; phylum Pseudomonadota; class Alphaproteobacteria; order Rhizobiales; family Aestuariivirgaceae; genus CAYWVA01. The sequence continues at coordinate 14,487 of CAYWVA010000029.1, forward strand.
CGCAGGGCGCGCGTGAGATCGCCGACGGCATACTTGTAGGCGCCGATCTGGCCGACCGGCGTCACTTCGGCGGCCGTTCCGACAATGAAGCACTGCTCGAAATCGATCAGCTCCTCGGGCCATATCACCCGTTCGTTGACCTTGATCTGGCGTCGCTTGGCAAGATCTATGACGGTCCGTCTGGTGATGCCGTCGAGGAAACAGTCGGGCACGGGCGTGTGCAGTTCGCCGTCCTTGACGAAGAAAATGTTGGCGCCGGTACACTCGGCCACCTGGCCGCGCCAGTCGAGCATCAAGGCATCGGCAAAACCTTTCCGCTCAGCGGCGTGCTTCGACAGGGTGCAGATCATGTAAAGGCCGACTGCCTTGGCCAGGGCCGGGGTGGTCCTCGGGTCGGGACGGCACCATTCGGCAATGTCCAGCTTGATGCCTGTTTCAAGGTGGGCCGGGTCGAAATAGGCCGGCCATTGCCATACGGCGATGGCGACATTGATCTTCGCCGTCTGGGCCGAAACACCCATCATCTCCGACCCGCGCCAGGCAATCGGACGGACATAGGCTTCGGCGTAACCCTGCTTGGCGAGCGCCTCGCGGCAGGCCTCGTCGATCTCAGCCACCGTATAGGGGATCTTCATGTCGAGCATGGCGGCGGAGTCGAAGAGCCGCTGGGTGTGCTCGGTGAGCTTGAAAATCTCTCCGCCATAGGCGCGCTCGCCTTCGAAGACAGCGCTGGCGTAGTGGAGGGCATGACTAAGCACATGGACCTTGGCGTCGGCCCATGGGACGAACTCGCCGTTGAACCAGATCACGCCCTCGCGCTGATCGAAAGGCACTATCGACATGGGCGCTGCTCCGCCAGATTGCCTAAACCGCGTGGCCCCGAGACGCGACGGGCGCGGGGACAGCCCCGGCGCCAGACCAAAAGATTTCGCGACCGTTTGTAGGGCTAACAAAGCGTGATATATATGTCAACATGACTGACGTAAACTTGAAGGCCGCCGACAGCTCCTCGTGGAGCGAGCCCGACTTCGAGGAGTCGATTGTCGAGCTGATCGAGCTCCTGTTCTTCGCCTACCGCGACTTCGTTTCCGATCCCGACAAGATCCTGAAGGATTATGGCTTCGGCCGGGCCCACCACCGGGTGATCCATTTTGTCGGGCGCCATCCCGGCATCTGCGTGGCCGAGCTCCTGGACATCCTCAGGATCACCAAGCAGAGTCTCGGCCGCGTGCTCAGGCAGTTGATCGACACCGGCCATGTGCGCCAGGAAGCCGGAGAAGCCGACCGCCGCCAGCGGCTGCTGTACCTCACCAGTCGCGGCAGGGATCTGCATGGGCAACTGATGGCGCCGCAAATCGCGCGGGTGCGCGCCGCCGTCACGGCTGCCGGGCGTGACAGCGGTGCGGCCAGCCGCGAAGTCTTGTTTCGCCTGGTCGATGCCGGTGACCAAAACCATGTCCTCGCTCTGCTGGATCAGGCGGCGATGCGTAAGATCGGCTGAACGGGGATGGCGATGGCAGCAATCGATCACGAGGCGCCGCATATCCTGGTGGTCGACGATGACCGGCGCATCCGCGAGCTGCTGACCAGCTTTCTCGCCGGCAAGGGCTTTCGGGTGACGGCAGCCGGCAGTGCCAGGCAAGCGCGCGAACGAATGCGCGGCATTGCCTTTGACCTCATGGTCCTCGACGTCATGATGCCGGGAGAATCGGGTCTGGAGCTGGTGCGCAGTCTCAGAGCCGCAGCCGACGGCGTGCCGGTGCTTATACTGTCGGCGCTGGCCGAAAGCGGCGACCGGATCCAGGGGCTGGCGTCGGGCAGCGACGACTACCTTGCCAAGCCGTTCGAGCCAGCCGAGCTTCTCCTTCGCATCCAGAGTATCCTGCGGCGGCAACCGCCACGGGCGGCTATGACCGAGGCCAGATTCGGCGCCTGCACCTTTAATGTCGAACGCGCCGAGTTGCGCCGCCGTGGTGAACTCGTCCGACTGACCAGCCGCGAGCGCGATCTCATGCGGCTTTTCGTTCACAGGGCTGGCCAGACGCTGAGCCGGGCCGAGCTTGCCCACACACCGACAGAAGGGGCGCGCAATATCGACGTGCAGATCAATCGGCTCAGGCGCAAGATCGAGGACGACCCGTCGTTTCCGGTTTATCTGCAGACGGTCCGCGGCGCCGGGTATATTCTCCATCTCGACTGAGACGGTTCACCGGCTCGAAGGCACCCCCGGGGCGACCTTGAGGCCGGCATGAGGAGGAGCATCGATGGCAACGGCACTAGACAGCAAGGCAGTGCGCGAGAGCCCTCACGGTCTTTATTGGCGGTTCAATCGATTGCTCGAGCGCTACCTGCCCGCAGGACTGTATCCCCGCTCCCTGATAATCGTCATCGCACCGGTAGTCGTGCTCCAGGCGATCATGGCCACCGTGATACTCGACCACCATTGGGAGAGTGTCAGCCGCACCTTGTCGAAGACCATCGCCGGGGAAATGGCTTTCGTTATCGCGATCTACGAGACGTCGCCCAAAACCCCTGAGACCGTCGAGCGCCTCCAGGAATTTTCCAGCGAGCATCTCGATCTCGGGCTTGAGATTCAGACCGGCGCCAGCTTGCCGCTGCCCTTGCCGCCGCGGCGCTTCTCGATGCTCGATCATAAGCTGTCGACGTATCTCGAGCGCCTTGTCGAGCGGCCGTTCTGGATCGATACCGTGGGGCAGTCAGGCCTCCTCGATGCCCGGGTGCAGGTCGAGCCGGACGTGGTGTTTCGCTTTCTTACCCGCCAAAAGCGGGCCTATGCCGCAAACACCTACCTGTTCTTGTCCTGGATGGGAGGGTCCTCGCTCGTCCTGCTGCTTGTGGCAGTGCTGTTTCTGCGCAACCAGATTCGTCCGATCCTGCAGCTGGCGGACGCGGCGCAGAGCTTCGGAATGGGCCGCGATGTGGCCGAATTTCGGCCGCGCGGTGCTGCCGAGGTGCAGCGGGCGGCGGCGGCCTTCCTCAAGATGAAAGAGCGCATCGAGCGCCACGTCGA
>CAYWVA010000030.1:0-1331 GCA_964461545.1 uncultured Rhizobiaceae bacterium
AATATTCAGATATGCCGGGAAATAGGCTGTTCCCGAGATGTCGCAATCGCCGAACTTCAGCATCCGGTCGGTGGTGAAGCATACGGTCATGCTGTCCTCCCCTCGGTTTGCCCTGACCATGGCGAATTGGCGGCGAAGGTCAAGCCCAGCTGCTGTGCGCACGTGAAGGCCTTACTCCTCACTGCAGCGGCGATAAGCCGAGGTTCCCGCTTCCTCGGCAAGCCATTAGGCCGGGCAGGCAGTTCATCAATTATCCCTCCCTATGCTTCGGCGCCTCGACTTCAATCGGTTTCTTGGCCATCGGAACTCGGTCCTAAAAAAGAAAGCTGTATCGATCGCGCAGGTAGTCCGCCCAGCCTTGCGCCTGCGGGTCGGCATGATCTGCAGTCACCAGAGGGCCAAACAGGTCTTCGGTGCTGACGGACAGGAAATCATCCGACCGCACCAGAAGGCTCTTGAACACCGTGAAGGCATCGTCGCCGAATGGCTGTAAGGCCGGCGCCGTTACCGTATGCAGAGCCGCATTGGCCCGCGGTGAGATGTGCAGCACCGAGACCCGGTCCGCCCCATCCTCGCGCGCGCCCTGCATGCGCCAGGCGAGCATCTGCTGCCGGAACATCTGGTAGACGGGCTCCCAGAAGAGGTCCTCGACGGAGAGGCCGAGATCGGGCTTGAGCGGCCCGGCCGGGGCAAACGCCTTGTCCTTATAGCGGCGGATGCGCTCCTCCCGGCTTTTCCCTGCAGGCGGGGCGCCGTAGCTCTCGCTATACTTCCACTCGATCAGCAGCGTGTGTTTGCTGCCTTCATGCGCGAACTGCACCACGGCATCGGCGCTGGTGACATTGGCGCCCCGCTGCGGATTGCCGGTTTTCGGCCACTCGCCGAGATGATCTTCGCGCCCGATCCACTCCAGCCCGACGAACCATGGCTCGCCGTCGGGCCCGTCCTCGACCGGCAGCATCCGGGGCGGGGCGATCCCCATTGCGGCGCCAACCACACTCGCCAACAGCTCCGGCTGCGTCGCCAGCGGTTGCATAAAATTCACGCAACAGACCTGGGACGACAGAGCGTGACCGGCATGCAGATGCCAGGCGATATTCAGGGGCGGCCCGAAGTATCGTGGCGCTGTCGTTCGAATCTGCGGAGCCAGGTTCAATGGCCGATGTTCAGGCTTGAGCCGATATGGCGCCTCAGGCCGGACGACGTCGGCAGGGAGTGTCCTTGCAAAGTACGCCGCCTGCGCGAGACGCTCGCGGGGGATAAAGCCTGCACCGGTCATGCCATGATCCTTTCGACAAAAAACTCATCGATCAGTTTCCTGAACTCGGCCT
>CAYWVA010000030.1:1431-17315 GCA_964461545.1 uncultured Rhizobiaceae bacterium
CATGCCATGATCCTTTCGACAAAAAACTCATCGATCAGTTTCCTGAACTCGGCCTCGATCTCGTAGACCGCGGTGAACTCGGCGAAGGCCCAGCGGCCGTATCTGCCGAGATTGGCACGCACGGCAGTGTGCGCCTCGGCGACACGGCAGAACTCGGCCTCCCAGTCGCTGTCGCAGACCACCCAGTTGACGTGGCACTTGCGCGGGTCGGTCTGCCAGCGGGACTCCTTCGGGAAGCTCGCGGACAGGCCCGGGTCATCGCCCCCTTGAGAGGGGTTCCTGAGATGCGAGTTTGCAGACCTATTCTTCCGTACCAGCCGGTATGAGCTTATAGGCGCTGGCGTTCATGCACCTCTCGAACAGATCATTGAACGCCTGATTGCGGCGACCGTGTTCCTTGGCTGCGATGACAGCCGAAATGTCCACAGGCACCATCGGCTGCGGGGGGTTGACCTGCATCGGGATTGGCGGCGGGGGGCCGACGGTCACGCTCTGCGAGATCACCGTTCTACTGGACCCTCCGAGCACTTCCTCGAGCGCACCCGCCAAATCTGGATTGGCCAGCAACTCTTCGACCTGCCCCCCTTGCCCATTATGCTCTGTCATGAAGATCTTTCGTCATGAGCGCGCCCAGAGAAGCCACTTAAGCTATCGCGGACCAGGATGCAAAATGCGGCGCATTCCTTGCCGATCAGAGTTCGACGCCGAGGGCCTTGATCCACGCCAGGCCTTTGTCGGTTCCGGCGCGCGGCTTGTACTCGCAGCCTACCCAGCCATCATAGCCGAGCGCGTCGAGGGCTTCGAACACGGCAGAATAGGGGACCTCGCCTTGGTCCGGCTCGGCGCGGGCAGGAACCGACGCGATCTGGACATGGCCGACCAGCGGCAGGTAGCGATCCAGCTTTGCCAGGACGTCGCCTTCGGCCAAGCCAACGTGATAGACGTCGAACATCATCCGAACGTTGGTCCGGCCCACTGCTGCCATGACCTCGGCGACATCAGCCAGGGTCGAGTAGAAATAGCCCGGCCTGTCGCGCGGATTGATGGCCTCGAGCAGCAGTGTGAGGCCGTGTTCGGCTGCCTTGTCGGCCGCCTGCAAGAGGTTGTGCGTGAACACCTCGGATGCCTGCTGGCGCTGCTCGGGCGCCACCACCCCCGCCATGGCGTGAATGGACTCGGCGCCTGAGCCCACACAGAAGGAGATCGCCTGGTCGACAGAGGCCTGAAACTCCGCCTCGCGCCCGGCAACGGCACCGAGCCCGAAATCGCCAGCCGCGGTGTCGCCGGGATGAGTGTTGAGGCCGAGCAGCTTGACCCGGTGGCGGGCGCAGGTCTGCTTCACGGCCTCGGCCGGCACGTCATACGGCCAATGTAACTCGACTGCCTTGAAGCCAGCTAGCGCCGCTGCCTCGATGCGCTGCAACAGCGGGCGGTCGGGCCACAGGAAGCCGAGATTGGCGGAAAAGCGCACCATGAGGCCTACCGCAGCTTGAAGGAGCGTTCGAGCTCGGCGATCTGCTCAGGCGTCAGGTGGCGCACCGGCTGACCTCGGGTGAGGATTAGGAGCTTGGCCGTCTCCTCCAGCTCCTCCATGGTATAGACGGCATTTTCCAATGTGGTGCCGGCGACCACCGGCCCGTGATTGGCGAGCAGAACGGCAGCGTGCTCGCCGGCGCTGGCGCGCACTAGCGCTCCGACCTCGGCAGAGCCCGGCTTGGTGTAAGGCAGCACCGGCACAGGGCCGACCCGCATCACCATGTAAGGCGTGATCGGCGCCATGGCATCGGCCGTATCGGTGTCGGCGAGGCATGACAGCGCCGTGGCATAGGTCGAGTGCAGGTGCACCACCGCCTTTGCGGTCGGCCGCGCCTCGTAGAAGGCGAAGTGCAGCGGCAACTCTTTGGTCGGAGCGTCGCCCGCGATATGGCGGCCACTGGCGTCGAGCCGGCTCAGTCGCTCGGGCTCGAGGAAGCCGAAGCAGGCGTTCGTCGGCGTCACGAGGTAGCCATCGTCCAGGCGCACGGAAATGTTGCCCGATGACCCGACGGTAAAGCGGCGCTCAAATAGCGACCGAGCCCAGCGGACGATGGCGTTGCGAAGGGTGTCCTCAGTCATCATCGCCCAGGGCGTGCAGCGCTTTGTCGAAGAAGTCAACCGAGCCGAAATTGCCGCTCTTGAGTGCCATGCGCAGCGGCCGCCCCTCGACCGCCAGCACCGGCACCCCGGGGTCGATCTCCGGCCCGATGCGGAACTGCTCGATGCCGAGCGCGCCCACAACGGCGCCTGCTGTCTCACCGCCGCCGACAACTATGCGAGTGGTGCCGTCGTTCACGAGCCTGGCGGCAAGTTCGCCGAAAAAACGCTCGATGGTTTGGGCCACCTTTTCAGGGCCGAACCGCGCCTGCATGTGCTTCACAGTTTCGGGATCGGCGGTGGAGTAGACGATCGGCGCCTCACCGCGATACCGGCGCACGAACGCCACGGCGTGCTCAGCGGTCATTTTCTGCTCGATGAGGGCATCGGCTTCAACGGCGAATCCGGGATGCCGCGCCAAGTGGGCCTCGAGCTGGGCCCGCGACGCCGACGAGCACGAGCCCGACAGCACCACGCCAGGCCCGGTCACCGGCTCGAAGCCGCTCGCGGCCTCCCGCAGCAGGCCTTGGCGGCGAAAGTTGTCCGGCAATCCGAGCGCCACGCCTGAGCCGCCAGTCACCAACCGGTGCTCAGCTGCGGCCCGACCGATGGCCGTAAGGTCTTCGTCGACGATCGCGTCCACGACGACAAGCCGCCGGCCAGCGTCTGCTTCAGCGCCCACGGCGGCAGCCATGGCCTCGGCGCCGTCACGCACCGTCGCGTAAGGCACTAGGCCGACCTCTCCCGTGCACTGAAGCTTGAGCCAGCGGCGAATATCGGGATCGGTCATCGGGTTCAGCGGATGCGACTCCATGCCCGACTCGCTGAGCAGCCGGTCGTTGACGAACAGATGTCCCATGTAGACGGTGCGCCCGGTGGCGGGAAAGGCCGGGCAGACAACCGCAACCGGAGCGTCGAGAGCATCGAGCAGAGCCTCCACTACGGGGCCGATGTTGCCCTGGGGCGTCGAGTCGAATGTGGAGCAGTACTTGAACAAGTACTGCCGGCAGCCCTGGGCGCGAAGCCAGTCGAGCGCGGCGAGGGACTGCGCCACGGCTTCGTCCGGCGGGGTCGAGCGCGTTTTCAGGGCCACCACGCCGGCCTCATAGTCGGCCGGCTGATTGGAGCCGGGAACGCCGACGAACTGAACCGTCGCCATGCCGCCCTTGGCCAGCGTGTTGGCAAGGTCGCTGGCGCCGGTGAAATCGTCAGCGATGCAGCCGAGGAGCATGGCTGTTGCCGTTATATGCGAACGTGCGCAACGGCGAAGGCGCTCATCTCAATCGTGCCCTGCGCCGGTTCGAGGCTGTCGAGGAGCTTGGGATCCCTGGCCGCGGTAGCAAAGCGCTCCGCTGTGAGGATCGCGACGGAGGCTGCCTGGCCCGGCAGCACGACCTTTTGCGGCGTCGGTGTGAGGTTGGCGAGCCAGAGCTCCACACCGTCGGGCGTATCGGCCGCTAATCCACACACACTGCCAGGCGCGGAGACCTCGACGGGGCGCAGCGGCGCGCCGGCCAGCCGCGCCAGGCCGCGCAGTACGTGTAGGACGGGGAATAGGCCGCCGTTTTCATCGAACCACGGCTGCGGCCAGGACTGTGGCGTGTACAGCACCCCAAACGCACCCACGCCGCCGCCCAGCGTGATGGACGTCGCCCCGCCTTGCGCGAGATGAGCGAAGTAGCCGATGTTCCAGGCGGCGCCGAACAACCCCCGCTGGCGCGGATCGTTGCGGTTCATCGCCTGGCGGATGCTGTTCGGGTTCTCCATCGGCGCGGCACCGTAGGGGTTCATGCGCATGCCGATGGCGCTGGGGCCGACGGCATAGGGCGTCTCGCCGGCGATCAAACGGACGCTGCGGGCGACGTGCGGCAGTGCCTCCAGGCTCTCCATCACCGAGCGGTCATCGCCGGCGTGGACCAGAGGCGAGGTGGTGAAGCTGACGAGGTCGAGTAGCTCCGCCGGCGGGCGCTTGCGGTTGAGCTCGGTGAAATAGCTGAACATGCCGCCGCCCAGCCTGGCCCCCGGAAACGCTTTGCGGGTCTCGCGGTAAAGGTCGGGGAGGGGCGGTGCCGGCGGCCACTCGCTTCCCGGCAGGGTGCATTTGAGATCGGGCGCCGGTGACACCAGCACGGTGGTGAACGGCGACCCCAAGGCCTTGGCGGTCTCGCCGAGGGCTGCAACCTCGCCTTCGAACCCGTCGACCTCGATGATCACCGCTTCGAGCCACGGCTCGGCACCGATCGCCCTGGCGACGGCGACGCACGCCTCGAGGCTGGCGCGATCATGGCCGCGACGCGGATCATGGTGGCAGACGAGGTGGGCCGGGGCGACTGCGTTGAGCTCGTCGGCCTTGAGGCGTGCCGCGTCGGCGTCGTCCGGATCGAGGCTCAATCCGAGCGACGGAACGGAGCCTGTCGGCTCGCCGAGTCGGACCGTTACAGCTCCATTGGCCGCCGCTTTGGCCGGCGGCTTGCCCTCGACGGTGAGGCTCACAGCCTGCTCGAGCTCAACGCCAGCTGGCAGCGTGTAGGGCCAGGGCAACGCAAGCGGCCGCACATAGGTCTTGTAGGAGGCGTCTGTCCAGTTGCGCTGGTCCTCCATCTCGAAGGTGTCGCCCTCCATCAGGCAGCGCACCCGCGCGCCGGGCGCGAACGCGTGGGTGATGGCGCGCAGGTTCATCATCGGCTGAACCGGGTCGATGGCTTGCGGGAAGCGCGTCTCGACGCGGTTGCCATCGACGTCCTCGATGGTCGCCGGTTCGCCCGCCACGCCGTCGATGGGGTGCAGGACCACAAAGCCGGTGCGGTTGGTCAGGAAATCGGTAACCGCGCGTCCCCGTGCCTGGAAGCGAAGGCTACCGTCGCTGGCGCCGGAGATCTCGGCCGAATAGCGGAACTCCTGGCCGGCATCCCAGGTGACTGCGTCATAGGTGACGTGAAAGGTGTCGGCCTTCTGGGCGATCTGAACATTGCTGAGCTCGGGGTTGTAAGTTCCCCAGTTGCGGTCGCGTACGATGAACGATACGGCGCGGATCATCTCCGCCCCGTTGTAGGCGATGTAGCGCAGATTGCCGGCTTCGAACTCCGCACTCAGCGGCCCCGCCTGCAGCACGATGGGAGGTTCGACCGCCTCGTCGGTCCCGTAAAGGCAGACTGCCAGTGAAGGAATCTCGGCCATCTCAATGTCCTCCCATCATGTTCGGCACGCCCGATCCGTTGCCGGGCAGCACCTGGCCGCTTTCGGGGTCGATCAGAATGGCGCGCGACATGTCGAGCACCAGGTCCACGGGTGTTCCCGGCCGTTGCACCGAATGGGCCGGGAGCTCGGCGGTGATCTCGGTGTTGCCAAAGCGCACCTGGACGTAGGTTCGCGTCCCGGTCGGCTGCACCAGCTCGACGCGGGCCGTCATACGGCACTCGCCAGGGCGCATGTCGGTACGCCCAGCAGCGCTGCTGAGGTGCTGCGGCCGGATGCCGAGCACCAGCTTGCGGCCGCGCCAGCCTGCCAGCTCGGGCGATTGGGAACCGTTCAGCGGCAAGCTGTCGCCGCCCTCGAATGCCAGGATCAGACCGTTTTCATCGCCGGCCAGCGCGCACGGCACGAAGTTCATGCGCGGCGAGCCAAGGAAGCCGGCCACGAACCAGGTCTGCGGCCGCTCGAAGATCTCCAGCGGCTCGCCCTGCTGCTCGATTTTGCCTTCGTTGATCAGCACCATGCGGTCGGCCAGCGTCATCGCCTCGATTTGGTCGTGGGTGACGTAGATCATGGTTTTGCCGATCTCCTGATGTAACCGCTTGATCTCGGCGCGCATGCCGTCGCGTAGCTGCGCATCGAGATTGGACAGCGGCTCGTCGAACAAGAAGATGCGGGCATCGCGCACCACCGCCCGGCCGATCGCCACCCGCTGCCGTTGCCCGCCCGAAAGCTGGCGCGGGAACCGGTCGAGCAGCCCGGAAATATCGAGCATCTCCGCCACCTTTCCGACCTTGCGGCGGACCTCTGCAGCGGGCACCCGTCGCGCCCGCAGGCCGAAGGCGATGTTGTCGAAGACGTTGAGATAGGGGTAGAGGGCGTAGCTCTGGAACACCATGGCGATGTTGCGGTCGCGCGGGCGCAGGTCGTTGACCACCTCGCCGGCAATGGTGATGGTGCCGTGGTCGGCGTCTTCGAGTCCTGCGATGGTGCGCAACAGCGTGGTCTTGCCGCAGCCCGACGGCCCGACCAGGACGCAGAACTCGCCCTCGCGAATATCGAGGTCGATGCCCTTCAGCGCCTTGACCTTGCCGAAGGACTTGTGCAGGCCGCGGATCGAGACTTCCGCCATGGCTAGCCTTTCACTGCGCCAAGCGAGATGCCGCGCACCAGGTAGCGCTGCAGCATGGCCACCACGATGAAGATCGGCACGGTGCCGAGAACGCTCATGGCGGCGATCTTGGCCCAGAAGTTGGACTGGCCGCCGAAATAATGCGTGACCTGGACCGGAAACGTGGTGATGGCGCTGCGCGTGAGCACCAGGGCAAAAATGAATTCGTTCCAGGCGAAGACGAAGGTGAACACCGCAGTGGCGAACAGCCCGGTGCGGGCCATCGGCCACACGACCTTCACGAACACCTGCCAGCGGGTGCAGCCGTCGACGAGGGCGGACTCCTCGAGCTCCACCGGGATGTCCTGGATATAGCCGCGCATCATCCAGATAACGTAAGGCAGGCTGAAGGCGGTGTAGAGCAGGATGAGGCCATGGAAGGTGTCGACCCAGCCCAGGTGCACGAACAACAGGAACACCGGGAACACGATGACGATCGGCGGCACCATGCGGTTGGACAGGATCCAGTCGGCGAACAGCTTGCCGCCGGTGCGGAAGCGGGCGATGGAATAGGCGCACATGGTACCGAGAACCATGGCGAATACCGTCGACACCGAGGCCACGACGAGGCTGTTCCAGATGGTCACTACGTCGCCGTCCTTGAACAGCACGGCATAGTTGGCGAACTGGATCGATTCCGGCCACCACACAGGCGGAAACGCGAAGATCTCGGCCGGCGTCTTGAGCGAGATGGTCAGCAGCCAGTAGATCGGGAACAGGAACACGACGGTGACTGCCAGCAGGACCACGTAGCGCACCGCCAGGCCCGCCCCCCGGTCCGGTCTCATCGGTCGATCTCCATGCGCCTGAGAATGATGGTGACGGTGGTCGCAAGGATGACGATCACCACGAACGCCATGGCCGCGGTGTAGCTGGTCTCGAACTGCTGGAAGCCGGCGACATAGGCATAGATCGAGAAGGTCTCGGTGCGGGTGCCGGGGCCGCCGCGGGTGAGCGCCCATACCACGTCGAACAGCCGGAACAGGTCGAGCGCGCGAATCAGGATGGCGATGGCCATGACCGGCCAGATCGCCGGCAGCACGATCTGGGTGAACTTGCGCCAGAAGCCCGCCCCGTCGATCTCGGCCGCCTCGAGCTGGCTCTGGTCGACATTGCTGAGGGCAGCGAGCAGGAGCAGGAACATGAACGGGGTCCACTGCCAGATCTCGGCGATCAGGATCGCCGGGTAGACGAACGAGGCATCGACCGTCCACAGGATGCGCACCGGCTCGCCGGCGAACCAGCCGATGATCTGGTTGACCGGCCCGAAGCGGTTGTCGAACAACAGCCGCCACATCGCCCCGGCGATCACCGGCGAGATCACCACCGGCATCACCAGCAGTGCCACGAACACCTGCTTGCCGGGCATGCGGTCGAGCAGCAAATAGGCGAGCGCCAGGCCGAGCAGCAGTTCCGCCGGCAGGGCGATCGCCATGATGATAAAGGTGTTGCGCAGCGACCCCCAGAAGCGGCCGTCGCCCATCAGTTCGCGATAGTGCATCAGGCCATGAAACGAGGTGTCCTCGTCCATCATGGTGATATTCTGCATGCTGATGGTGAGCGTGTAGATGATCGGGAACAGTCCGATCAGCAGGATCACCAGCACGGCGGGAAAGATCATGAAGTACTTGAAGTTGCGGTGGACGAATTGGCCGGTGGCGGGCCGCCGAGGCGCCGCCGCAAAGGGCTCGGGCAACGGCGCGGCGAGTGTCTCGCTGGATTTCACCGACATGTCCGACAGCTCACGTCAGAGCGGGATGATCCTAGGTCAAAACCCACTGCTCGTCCCCGCGAAAGTGCTTGGTCCTGGTCTGTGGCATGGCCGATGGCTCGAGAAAAAACGGCCGGCCGCCTCGAAGGGAAGCGGCCGGCCCCGGCGCTAGAGCTTCGGATAGGCGTTGGGCTTGGCGGCCCACTCGCCATAGGCCGCCCTCTGGGCGTCGACGCCGATGCGGCCGGTGATGTTGTCCCAGGCCGCGGCGATGTCGTTGAGGATCTGTTCCGGGTTCTCGCCGCCCCACAGCCGCGAGATGCCCTGGCGCAGCGCTTCCTCGTAGCGGTCGGTCTGGATGATCGACAGATCGAGCAGACCGCTCACCGCGCCCTCGTGCAGTGCCGCGAGATACTGCGGCGCCTCCGGCCACAGCTGCTTGTACTGCTCGGAGGTGAAATGGCTGTCGCGGAACGGATCGCGCAAGGCATAGGGCAACTGCACGCGCTGCAGGCTGATCTCTTCGGAGTTGAGCCACTGGATGAAGAGATACGCCAGCTCCTTGTTGCGCGACGATGCCGACACCGACAGGGCAAAGCCCGCCGCAAGCTGCGGATGGCCGCCGGGCGGGGTCGCGTATCCGACCTTACCGGCGATCTGCGACTTCGGCACCCAGGCGAGCGCGGCATCGTCAGTGCCGTAGCCCGCCGCCCAACGGCCATAGGGCGGCCACGAGATGGTCATGGCCGAGTCGCCCTGCAGGAACGCCGCAAGGTTCTCCACGAAGCCCCAAGTCTCGACGCCCGCCGGCATCCACTTGTTTTCCGCCAGCCAGCCGTTGAACACCTTCAGTCCCGCCGGCGAGTTGATGGTCGCATTCATGGTGTCGGGATCGAAGAAGCGGCCGCCCTCGTTGCGGAACCGTTCCTGGAACATGAACTGGGCATAGGGCGCATCGCGGAAGAAGGTGGCGCCATAGGGCTTGCTGTCGCTCGTCTCGGTGATGAACGAGCCGACGTCGGCAAACTCCTCCCAGGTCCGCGGCGGCACCGGCAGGTCGTAGCCATGCTTGGCCTTGAAGCCAGCCTGGATGTCGGGGTCGCCCAGCACATCAGTGCGATAGTACAGAACGAACACGTCGCCGTCGTCGGGAAAGCCGTAGATTTTGCCGTCGACGGTCATCTGGTTGTCGCGGTAGACCGGTGCGATGTTCTGCAGCTCATCGCGGAAGCCGTACTTGTCGACGAACGGGTCGAGCTCTTCCAGCGCGCCGGCGCGCACCAGGTCAGGCATCCAGGCAGGAATGACATTGAGCGCATCGTAGGCACCCGAGCCCGCCCGGTGCTCCTGTAGGATCTTGGTGAACATCTCGGCGGTGGGCACCTCGATGACCTTCACCTTGACGCCGGTGGCCTCCTCCCACATGGGGCCGGAGAAGTTGAGGGGGTCGAGCGATTGCAGCCCGGCCTCCCAGACGATGGTGACCTCGGTGCCGGCATACTGCTTGGCCGCCTCGACTGCGGACTTGGCCGCCGCGGCGCGCGCCAGACGCGGCAATCCAAACATCGAGGCGCCGGCAAGCGCCGAGCTGGTCAACACGAATCGACGTCTATCCATGGTATCCTCCCTTGCCGACCGGCCGCCAAAGCGCCGGTTCTCCACTCAGGTCCGGGCTTCGCCGGAGTCGACGAAGCTCCGCCCGAATTCCTCCAGTCTTGCCAGCCAGCGCGGGTCGTGAACGACCTCCTGGTTGACGATGCCGCGCGGCACCTTGCCGGCCATGATGTCGAAGGCAGCGCGGATGTCGGCGGCGCCGTTGCCGGCAAAGCATTCGTCGGTCCAGCACAGCGAGTGCGGGGCGCAGATGACGTTGTCGAGCGCCAGCAGCGGCTCGTCGGCCGGGCACGGCTCGACCTCGAAGACGTCGAGGCCGGCGCCGGCGATGCGGCCGTCCACCAGCGCCCGGTAGAGGGCGCGCTGGTCGACGATGGGGCCGCGCGCGGTGTTGATGAGGTAGGCAGTCGGCTTCATCAGCGCCAGCCGCGCGGCGTCGACAAAGTGCCGGGTGGCGTCTGACAGCGGCACGCTGACCGACACGAAATCGGCCCGCCGGAACAGCTCCTCGGCAGACACCAGCTCGACGCCGAGATCGCGGGCCAGCCCGGCATCGACATAAGGGTCGTGCGCCAGGAACCTGAGCCCGAACGGGGCTGACATGCGGATCACCTCAGCACCGATATTGCCCATGCCGAGCTGGCCCAGCGTCTTGCCGATCAGGCCCGTGCCCATGAACTCGCCGCGGCGCGCCCACCCCGGCGGCCCCTCACGGCACAGCCGGTCCTTGATCAGCAGCTTCTGCGACAACGCCAGCACGAAGGTGATGACCGAGACCGCTACCGGCCGGCGCACCCCGTCGGGCGTGATGATGACCGAGACGGCGTGTCGGGTGCACGCTTCCACATCGACATTGTCGTAACCGACGCCGAAGCGGGCAACGAAGGCGAGCGTATCGCCGGCCGGGACCGAGGCCGCGGCAAAACGGGGCATCAGCAGGATCAGCCCGTGGCAGCCGGCAAGGCCGTCGGCCGGGATGACGCCGTCCACCGCATCGACCCAGACGGTGTCGATGCGCGGATCGTCGTTAAGCGGCGACAGATCGAAGCTCGGAAATGTCGGGCTGCCGTCGGCTTTGCGGAAATCGCCCGACAGCGCGATGCGGTAGCGGTCCATGGCGGGGCTCATGCGGTTTCGGGCGCCTTGGTCTTCGGGCCCCCCGCGTGGGCAGCGCAGCCGGCCCGGATCTCGTCGACGCCGGCCTTGACCGCGGCCTGCAGCGCCCACACGTCGCCCGAGTAGCAGATGAAGTCGAAGCCGTCCTGGTTGAGCTCTATGCCGGATTTGACGTCGGGCACCAGGCGCCCGGCGGCCTTGCCGTGCTTGGCGCAAGCCTCCAGCACGCGCGCCACCGCGCCCTTGAACTTGGCGTGGTCGAACTGGCCGGGGATGCCGAGCGAGCACGACAGGTCGAAGTGCCCCACCCACAGGCAGTCGACGCCGTCGACGGCGGCGATAGCATCGGCGTTCTCGATGCCGGCTGCGGTCTCGATCTGGGCGAAAAACGTGGTGCGGGCGTTCGAAGCGGCAAGCTTGTCCATGACCGCGCCACCGCCATAGCTGTCGTGCGCGATGCCCAGCGCCACGCCGCGCAGGCCATGCGGAGTATACTTCATGCAGTCGAGGACGGCGCGGGCCTCTTCGGCATTGTTGACCATCGGGATCATCAGGCCTTCGGCGCCCATGTCCAGCGCCCGCGCCACATGATGGTAACTCTTCGACGGCACCCGAACGATGGTGGGAAGCCGGGCGGCTTCGAAGTAGCGCAGGGCACTCTTCATCGTCTCGTGATGAAACCCGGAATGCTCGGTGTCGAACAGCGCGTAGTCGCAGCCCGCATTCTTGAGAATATAGCCGATCCCCGGCGTGGCGAACTCGACGATGAAATGGCCGAGCTTGAGATCCCTGGTGCGGGCCATCGCCTTCAAGCCTGTGGTTGTCATCACTTTTCCTCCCCTACGCAATGGCCGTCATTTCGCAATGAGCTGAGCTGGCGCGCCAGCCTCGCCCGAATTGTGTGCAGTGGGCTCGCACACCAGCGCAAACTCGGTGACCGCCTTGTGGGCGACGAGATCGGCCACGGCCGCGTCGAAGGCGGCATAATGGGCCGTCTTGAGATGGTCCTCAAAGGCACTGCGGTCGCGGTAGATCTCGTAGAGCACGACCCGGTCGTCCTCGCCCTCGGGCTCCAGCACGTCGAACCTGCGGCAGCCCGGCTCGGAGCCGACCGAGGCCAGCGCATTGGCGTCGACGAGGCGGCGGAACTGCGCCCGGGTGTCGGCCCTGAGCCTGAAGTCGACGATGATCGCATAATCAGCCACGTGCCCCCTCCACCACCGCCCAATAGGCCTTGGCAACCTGCTCCAGGTGGGCCCGCATCTCACACTCGGCACCGTCGGGGTCGCGCCGGGCGATGGCGTCATAGATGGCCACATGGGCCCGGTAGGCGATCTCGTTCTGGCCTCCGACGCTCAAGGTGATACGGCGCTGCTTGACCAGCCATTCAGCAAACGCGGCATGAAGGGCGGTGAAGATCGGGTTGCGCGGGATCACCGCCAGGACATTGTGAAAGGCGAAGTCGGTGGTCTCGAAACGCGCGCCGTCGCCGATCGCCAGGCGATTGGCTTCAAGCGCCGACCGCAATTGACGCAGATCGTCTTCGGTCGCGCTTTCGGCGGCGTAGCGGGCAAGGCAAGTTTCGAGGAATTCGCGTGCCTGCTGGAAATGGCGCATGCCGCCCGGCTCCGACAGCATGACCCGGGCGGCCCCGGCGATCGACTCGAACACCACCTTGGGCGTCGGCCGGGTGACCAGCGCCCGCTCGCCGGACCGGACCTCGACTAGGCCCATCTTGGCGAGATGGAACAGCGCCTCGCGCACCGCCGGCCGGCCGACGCCGAACTCGCGCATGAGGTCGCGCTCGGAGGGCAGTTGCTCGCCCGCCGCATAAACACCTTGCAGGATGCGGACCTCGAGGCGGTCGGCGACCTGCTCGTAGAGCTTCTTGGGTTTGATCGGAGGATCGAGCAGCACTGGCATACCTGTTATACCAGTGCGACGGTACGACCGGGTCGTCGGCGTCGTCAATCGGTATTTTCGACTCTCGGTCAGGCAGTGCTGCTCGGCGCGGTGGCTCGTGATGCGGCGGATGATCTGCGCGACCAGATCGGCCAGATACGGCTTCGGTTGGAAACGACCGAGACTGTGATCGATGTAGGGCTGGCTTTCATGGTCACATCGGCAGATCGGAAAGCCGATGCCATCGAGTGTTTGCCGACCATCACTGTAGATCATCCTCAGCATCGCCTTGACATAGATCAAAGGCGGGCTGGCCGGCGCAGGCTAAAAGCTGGCGCCTGACGGGCGTAGCTGCGCCCAGCGCCTTTTCGCTCAACGTTCGGGGACCTGTTTGCGATGAAATACCCACTCGAGACCATCGCCGTGAGCCTGGCGGCCTTGCTGGCGCTGCTTGGCGTGGCGTTGTCGCACGACCCCCTGTTTCAGGCTCACATGTGGGTGGCGTTCTTTACTCTCGCCCTCGGCGCGGTGCTGCTGTTGCGCCAGTCGAGCTATGCCACGGTCGCAGCGCCGGAGCCGGCCCACGATGCGGGTTACATGGACGGGCCGATCCGCTACGGCGTCATCGCCACCATGTTCTGGGCCATCGTCGGGCTGCTCGTCGGGGTAGTGATCGCGGCCCAGCTTGCCTGGCCTGAGCTCAATCTGGAGCCGTATTTCAGCTTCGGCCGGCTGCGTCCGGTGCACACCTCCGCGGTGGTGTTCGCGTTCGGCGGCAACGCGCTCATCGCGACGTCGTTCTACGTGGTTCAGCGTACCTCGCGGGCACGCCTGTTCGGCGGCAACCTCGCCTGGTTCGTGTTCTGGGGCTACCAGTACTTCATCGTCATGGCGGCGTCGGGCTACGTCCTCGGCATCACCCAGAGCCGCGAATATGCCGAGCCCGAATGGTATGTCGACATCTGGCTGACCTTGGTCTGGGTCGCCTATCTGGCGGTGTTTCTCGGCACTATTCTGAGACGCAAGGAACCGCACATCTATGTGGCGAACTGGTTCTATCTCGCCTTCATCGTCACCATCGCGATGCTGCACGTGGTCAACAACATGGCCGTCCCGGTGTCGTTTCTCGGCGTCAAGAGCTATTCGGCCTTTGCCGGCGTCCAGGATGCGCTGACGCAATGGTGGTATGGCCACAACGCCGTCGGCTTTTTCCTGACCGCCGGTTTTCTCGGCATGATGTATTATTTCGTGCCCAAGCAGGCCAACCGGCCGATCTATTCCTATCGGCTGTCGGTCGTCCACTTTTGGTCGCTGATCTTCCTGTACATCTGGGCCGGACCGCATCATCTGCATTACACCGCCCTGCCCGACTGGGCGCAGACGCTGGGCATGGTGTTTTCCATCATGCTGTGGATGCCGTCATGGGGCGGCATGATCAACGGCCTGATGACGCTGTCGGGCGCCTGGGACAAGCTGCGCACCGATCCGATCATCCAGATGATGGTGATCGCCATCGCGTTCTACGGCATGGCCACCTTCGAGGGCCCGGTGATGTCGATCAAGGCGGTGAACTCGCTGTCGCACTACACCGACTGGACCATCGGACACGTGCATTCGGGTGCGCTCGGCTGGGTCGGCCTGATCTCGTTCGGCGCGCTCTATTTCCTGGTTCCGAAGCTGTGGGGCCGCCAACGGCTGTATTCGGTGAACCTCGTCAGCGTGCATGTCTGGCTCGCCACTCTTGGCATCGTCGTCTACGCCGCGGTCATGTGGGTGTCGGGCATCATGCAGGGCCTGATGTGGCGCGAGTACGATGACCAGGGCTTCCTGGTTTACTCCTTCGCCGAGACGGTTGCTGCCATGTACCCCTACTACGTCATGCGCACTTTCGGCGGGCTGCTGTACCTCGCCGGTGCGCTGCTCATGGCCTACAACATCACCATGACCATCCTCGGCTACCAGCGCCAGGAGGGCCCGGCCTCGGCGCCCGCGCTGCAGCCGGCCGAATAGGACACTGAAAATGGGACTGCTGGATAAACACAAGATCCTGGAAAGGAACGCCACGCTGCTACTGGCCGGGTCGTTCCTGGTGGTCACAGTCGGCGGCATCGTGGAAATCGCGCCGCTGTTCTATCTCGAGAACACCATCGAGAAGGTCGAGGGCATGCGGCCCTATTCGCCGCTGGAGCTTGTGGGCCGCGAGATCTATATCCGCGAGGGCTGCTACACCTGCCATTCCCAGATGATCCGCCCGTTCCGCGACGAGGTGGAACGCTACGGTCACTACAGCCTGGCAGCGGAATCCATGTACGACCACCCCTTCCAGTGGGGCTCCAAGCGGACGGGGCCGGATCTGGCCCGGGTCGGCGGCCGCTACTCCAACGAGTGGCACGTCCAGCACATGATCGACCCACGCTCGGTGGTGCCGGAATCCAACATGCCGAGCTACGCCTTTCTGATGAACGCGCCGGTCAGGGTCGACAACATCGCCGACCACCTGAAGGCCAACCGCGCGGTGGGCGTGCCCTATGACGACGACATGATCGCCAACGCGCGCGCCGATCTTGTGGCCCAGGCCAACCCGGCCGCCGACCCCTCGGGTCTGGCAGCACGCTACCCCAAGGCCAATGTCGGCGTCTTCGACGGCAATCCGAACCGCATCAGCGAAATGGACGCGCTGATCGCATATCTGCAGATGCTCGGCACGCTGGTCGACTTTTCCACCTACGACGAGATGGCCGGGCGCCGCTGAGGAGACACCAGGATGGACTACAACGAAATGCGTCACTTCGCCGACAGCTGGGGGCTGCTGGGGCTGGTCATGTTTTTCATCGGCGCCGTCATCTTCGCCTTCCGGCCAGGCAGCCGCAAGCATGCCGACAACGCCGCCGAGATCCCGTTCAAGGAAGACTGAACCGATGAGCGAACACAAATCGGGCGACCGGCCAGACATCGACGAAGTAAGCGGCGTCGAGACCACCGGCCATGAATGGGACGGCATCCGCGAACTCAACAACCCGATGCCGCGCTGGTGGCTGTGGACCT
>CAYWVA010000031.1:0-17225 GCA_964461545.1 uncultured Rhizobiaceae bacterium
TGTCGCCGATGCCTATGTTGAGCTTCGCCACCTCGGTGCGCGAGCGCGCCAGGGCGTCGATGCGCAACTCGACGTACTCCCAGCCGGCCGGCTGCTGGTCCACCTCCTGATGAAACGTGTGGCCGGAGGCCTTCAGCGGCAGGATGGTGCCGCGATAACTGCCCTTCTCGGCGAAGATCGTGCACCGCGCGCCTTCCGCAAAGCGGGCCGACCAGTTGCCGATCGGCACCACTTCCAGGCGGCCGTTGTCCTTGACATACTTCACCTGCGCCCCGAGCGTGTCGAGATGGGAGACGATGGCGCGGGCCGGCCGCGTCTGCGCGCCGGGATGGATGGCGCGGATGGCGCCGCGGCGCGTCAGCTCGGACTTGAGCCCGAGCCGCTCCAGCTCCGCCGAGCAGGCCCGTACGACATTGTCGGTGTAGCCTGTCGGGCTGGGGATCGCCAAAAGTTCCGAAAGGCGCGCGCCGAGATACTCGGTGTCGATTTTCAGCCGCGGCACTACTTGCCTCCGGCATGCATGGCTGGCGCGGCCGCGGGGTCACGCATCGACAGCGGAAACAGCAGATCGATGAAGCGCTCGGCCGTCGGCTGCGGCTCGTGATTGGCCAGCCCCGGCCTCTCGTTGGCTTCAATGAACACATAATCCGGCCCGGTGTGGGACGGCACGATGAGGTCGATCCCCACCACGGGAATATCGATCATGCGCGCCGCGGTGACGGCCGCGGCGGCAAGCTCCGGGTGCACCTCCTCGGTGACGTCGTGGATGGTGCCGCCGGTGTGCAGGTTGGCGGTTTTGCGCACGGTCAGGACTTGGCCCTCGGGTAAGATGTCATCAAGGCTGTAGCCGGCCTCGGCGATGCAGCGCAACGTCTCATTGTCGAGGGGGATGCGCGATTCTCCTCCCGTGGCGGCGGCGCGGCGGCGGCTGCTGATGTGAATCAGCTGACGCAGCGTGCTTTGACCGTCGGCGGTGACCTGGGCCGGCCGGCGGATGGCCGCCGCCACAAGTTCAAAGCCGATGACCACGAGGCGCAGATCCTCCCCGGGCGCGCAGGCTTCCACCAGGACGCGGTCGCAGATCCGCCTGGCGTTCTTCATGGCGGTTGCCACCGCCTCTGGCGTCTCGACGCCCACCGCGACGCCGCGGCCCTGCTCGCCGCGCGCCGGTTTGACGACTAGCGACCGGTGCTCGGCCAGAAACGCGCTGATCTCCTCGGCGTCCTCGCTTTCCAGTTGCGCCGGCACCGACAGCCCTGCCCGCTCCAACAGGCGACGCGTGACCGCCTTGTCGTCGCAGATCGACATGGCTACCGAACTTGTCAGATCGGTGAGGCTCTCGCGGCAGCGAATGCTGCGCCCGCCGTAGGACAGGCGGAAGAAACCGCCCTCGGCATCGATGATCTCCACGTGCACGCCCCGCCGGCGCGCCTCATTGACGATGATCCGCGCATAGGGGTTGAGTTTTTCGGCAGGGGCCGGGCCGGCGAACAGCGGCTCATTGATAGGGTTCTTGCGCTTGACCGCGAAGTACGGCACCCGCCGAAAGCCGAGCTTTTCGTAAAGAGCGATCGCCTGTTCGTTGTCGTGCAGGACGGAGAGATCGAGGTAGCCGGCACCGCGCGTCTTCATGAACTCGGCCAGGCGCCGCACCAGGGCCTCGCCGATGCCGGGCTGCCCGGCTTGCGGGTCGACGGCCAAACACCATAGCGACGAGCCGCGCTCCGGGTCGTTGAAGGCGCGGGAATGGTTCACGCCGGTCACCGTGCCGATCACGGCGCCGCTGTTGTCGTCTTCTGCCACCAGGTAGGCCAGCCCGCGGCTGTCGCGATGGTTCCAGAAAAAGTTCGGCGGCACCTCGACCATGTGATGCTGGGCATAGATCCGGTTGACCGCTTCAGCATCTTCCTCCGACGCCAGCCGGCGAACCAGGAAGCCGCGCGGCTTGCGCCGGCTCGCCCGGTAGGTGGCAAGGTCCAGCCGGTAGGTGTGAGACGGATCGAGGAACAGTTCCTGCGGCGCGGCCGCCAGGACAAGATGCGGATCGCGGACATAGAAGGCGATGTCCCGCCTGTCGCGCTTCTCGGCGCGCATGGCGTCGGCCATGGTCTCAGCATCGGCGAAGGTCTGGCCGAACAGCAGCCGCCCCCAGCCGCAGTCTAGGGCGGCGTTCGGCATCGGACGGTCTGCCGCCTCCTCGCCCTCGTGCGGCTCCAGCGGCGGCTTCATGCCCTGGTCACGCATGCGCCGCAGGCGGTGATCGTAGGCGGCGCGCCGGTTGCCCGGTCGAATGGCCATCATGCCTCCCTATATGCCGTGGTTTTGGAGCCAAAGCTCCAGCAAGCCCACCTGCCACAATTCCGATCCGCGCAATGGCGTGATGTGGCCCGTCGGATCGGCGAACAGGGAGGCCAGGTAGGACTCTTGAAACAGGTGCCGCTGCCGCGCCGCCGGCGAGGTCAGGGCGTCGCGCACCAGATCAAGAAACGGCCCTTCAATGTATTTCAGCGCCGGCACCGGGAAATAGCCCTTCTTGCGGTCGATCACCTCGCCCGGAATGACCTGGCGCGCCGCGTCCTTCAGGATGCCCTTTCCGCCATGACGCAGCTTGAACTCCGCAGGGATGCGTGCCGCGAGTTCTGCCAGTTCATGATCCAGGAAGGGCACCCGGGCTTCCAGGCCCCAGGCCATGGTCATGTTGTCGACCCGCTTCACCGGATCATCCACCAGCATCACCAGTTGGTCCAGGCGCAGGGCCTTGTCGAGCGCAGTCTCAGCACCGGGGCGGGCGAATTCGGCCTCGACCAGCTCGCGGCTTACGTCGGTTTCGGCCAGCCACTCCGGCGCCAGCTGCAGCTTGAGGTCCTCGCGGCTGCGGTCGAAAAACGCCGTGCCATAGTCCGAGACCGGATCATTGGAGGCGGCGAGCGGCGGATACCAGTGGTAGCCGGCGAAAATCTCGTCGGCTCCCTGCCCGGACTGCACCACCTTGATGTGCTTGGCGACCTCCTGCGACAGGAGGAAAAACCCGACATTGTCGTAAGACACCATGGGTTCCGACATGGCGCCGATGGTGTCGGGCAGCGCATCCATCAGCCGCGCCGAAGGGATGAAAATCTTGTGATGGTCAGTCTCGAAGCGCTGAGCGATCAGGTCGGAATAGACGAACTCGTCGCCCTTTTCGCCATGGGCCTCTTCAAAGCCGATGGAAAACGTCATCAGGCCGTGCTGGCCGGCCTCGGCCAGGAGGCCGACAATGACGCTGGAATCGACGCCGCCGGACAACAGCACCCCGACCGGCACGTCGGCGACCATGCGCCGCTCCACCGCCCGTCTGAGCGCCGCCAGGACGCGGTCGCGCCAGTCCTCGTATGGCGCCGCGATATCCTCCGCACTGCGGGTGAAATCCAGCGTCCAGTAGGTGATGTCGCGCTCTGCACCGTCGGCCTCGAAGATCCGCATGGTGGCCGGCGGCAGCTTCTTCACACCCCGCAAAATGGTGCGCGGCGGCGGCACAACGGCGTGGAAGCTCATGTAATGGTGCAGCGCGACGCGATCGATCGTCGTGTCGACATCGCCGGCCTCGACCAGCGCCGGAAGTGCTGAGGCGAAGCGCAGCCGGCCGTTCGAACGCGCATAATAGAGCGGCTTGATGCCGAAGCGGTCCCGCGCCAGAACCACCCGGCCGCTGTCGCGCTCGGCGATCGCGAAGGCGAACATGCCGTGAAAGCGCTTGACGCAGTCCGGCCCCCAGGCGTGCCAGGCCTTCACGATGACCTCGGTGTCGCCGGTGGAGAAGAAATCATAGCCAAGCGCCCCCAGTTCGGCACGCAACTCCGGATAATTGTAGATGCAGCCATTGAAGACGATGGTCAGTCCGAGCTCGGAATCGACCATCGGCTGCTCGGCCTTGTCCGACAGATCGATGATCTTCAGTCGCTGATGACCGAAGCCGTAGCGGCCTCTCACTACCATGCCGTTGGCATCGGGGCCGCGGCGGCCGATCACCTCCATCATCCGCGCCACGGCCGTCGGACTGGCCGGCCCACCGTTGAAAGTTACGTCGCCGCAAATGCCGCACATGGGAATGGTCTCAAATTGGAATCGGTCAGCGGCGGAGCCAAGGAAGTCGCGACCTGTGTAGTGGACTGGCGATGCGAGGGCAAAATCCCCGTCGGCGACAAGAAGTTCCCTACCCCCGAGCGCGACGGCGCGGCGTCGGCGCACACAAAGCTTTCGCCGGCGGGCTCATGTTATGCTTGCAACATGACATGTTGGTGGTGCAACATTACGCCGTCATCGCCCGCCCGGAGGCCGCCATGAACTTCATCTTCATGCTCACCCGCCGCGACCAGACGGTCGAGGACTGCCTCGAAATCCTCGATCTGGTGGCCGATCTCGGTGTACGCCACATCGGCTTCAAGGACGTCGGCGCCCCGCAGGACGTCCTCAAGGAACTCAATCGGCGCATCAAGGCGGCCGGCGCCGTATCCTACATGGAGATCGTAAGCGTCACTTCCGAGAGGGCGCGCCGGTCGCTGGCGACGGCCCGCGACATTGGGGTCGACCGGGTGCTGGGCGGCACCGACCTGGCGGCGGCACGCGATGTCTTCGGCGATCTGTCGGGGTACTTTCCCTTTGCCGGACGTCCCGTCGGCCATCCCACCAGGCTGGAGGGCTCGGCTGCACTGGTTGTCGAGCACTGCCGGGCATACCATGGCGCAGGATGCGGCGGAGTCGATCTGCTGGCCTACCGGGCGACCGAGGCCGATCCGCTGGATTTGGTGCGCTCAGCCCGCCTGGGCCTCGGCAATAAGCTGCTGATCGTGGCCGGCAGCGTCAACTCGCCCGAGCGCATCCACGATTTGGCCCGCGCCGGCGCCGATGCCTTCACCATCGGCTCGGCTGCACTCGATGGCTCGTTTTCGCCCACCAAGGGATCGCTGCGCTCACAAATCGCCGACATCCTGGCGGCATGCCGCACCGGCTCACAGGTCACCGCCTAGCATGGCCTCCGATCCCTTGCGGCTGCTCATTGAAGGACGCTGGCCCGACCTCGACAGCGGCGCTCCGCTCGGCGTAACCACCCGCTCGGTGGTTATCGAGCCGTCGCTGGCGGGAGCGGAGGTCGACCTTGTCGGGGCGCTCGATCTCGGGCGCGTGTTCGCCGTTGTCAGCGACCCCACGACGCGTGAGGTCTTGGGCGCGCGGGTGGAGCGGGCGCTGGCGAGCCTGGGGACCGTGATGCCGATCGTGCTCGACGCCCGTCCCCACGCCAATGCCGAAACAGCCGCAGCCATCATGCGCGCCAGTGCTCCGGCCGATGCGCTCGTTGCGGTCGGATCGGGCACCATCAACGATCTGTGCAAGCATGCTGCGGCTCACGCAAACAAGCCCTACGTGGTGTTCGCCACTGCACCGTCGATGAACGGCTATACCTCGTCCAATGCCGCCATCACCGTGAACGGCCACAAGAAATCCCTTCCCTCCAAGGCGGCGGCGGGCGTTTTCGTGGATCTTGCCGTCTTTTGTGCCGCGCCGCTGCAGATGATCAGGGCCGGCCTCGGCGATTCCTTGTGCCGGACGACGGCGCAAGCCGACTGGCTGATGTCGCATGTGCTTCGCCAAACCGCCTACAGACAAGCGCCGTTTGCGCTCCTGGCCCCCGATGAACCGGTGCTGCTCGAACACTCAGATGCACTCGTGGCGGGTAACGGCGAAGCGATGGGTCATCTCGCCCGCACGCTCGTGCTGTCCGGTTTCGGCATGAGCATATGCGGCGGCAGCTATCCCGCCAGCCAGGGCGAGCACCTCATCAGCCACTATCTCGACACCATGCTGGCCGGGCGCCGCAACGGCCCTCTGCACGGCGAGCAGGTGGCGGTGGCGACCCTCACCATGGCGCGTGTCCAGGAGCGCCTGCTGGCCGACGGCCCGCCGCGCCTCACAGCCTCCCGGGCGACGCCCGCCATGCTGGTTGGCCGCTTCGGCGCGCTTGCGGCGGCCGAATGCTGGGAGGAATTCGAGCGCAAGGCCCTGAGCGAGGCCGCCGCCGAGCATCTGAATGAGCACATGTCGCGGCACTGGCAGGACCTGGCACGCCAGATCGAGGCGATTCACATCTCCTCCCACACGCTCGAAAAGGCTTTGCGCCGGGCCGGCGCGCCGACGCGAGCCCAAGACATCGCCGTGTCGGAGCCCGACTATGAGGCCGCAGTGCTCCACGCCCGCTATCTCAGGGACCGCTTTACCTTCCTCGATCTCGCCGACGACGCCGGCCGCCTGGCGGAGATGTGGCGTGGCTGAGCGGTTCTTGCGCCCAATCGCGGACATGCCCATGGCGGACCGGCGCCAAATCAGATTCGTGCTGTGCGATATCGACGACACACTGACCTTCGAAGGCAGGCTGCCGGCTTGCGCCTATTCGGCCCTGGAGCAGTTGCAGCGCGCCGGGCTCACCGTCATTCCAGTCACCGGCCGGCCGGCAGGGTGGTGCGACCACATTGCCCGCATGTGGCCGGTCGATGCCGTGGTCGGCGAAAACGGGGCATTCTACTTCCGCTATGACGGCGCCCGCAGACGGATGGAGCGCGAGTACTGGAGCGATGCCGTGCAACGCGGCGACGAACGCCACCGCCTCGATGACATCGCGCGCCAGATCTGCCGGGAGATCCCGGGGGCGGCGATCGCCGCCGACCAGGGCTTTCGCCACACCGACCTGGCGATCGACTATTGCGAGGACGTCCCCCCTTTGCCGCCAGCTCTCGTGGCGCGAATCGTGACGATTTTTGAAGCCGCCGGCGCCACCGCCAAAGTCAGCTCGATCCACGTCAACGGCTGGTTTGGCGAGCACGACAAGCGCAAGATGGTAGAACGGTTGCTGCACAATGCGTTCGCCTACGGCCTCAACGCCGACCCCCACCCGATTGTCTTCGTCGGCGACTCGCCTAACGATGCGCCGCTGTTTGCCGGCCTGCCCAACTCGGTCGGAGTGGCCAACGTCATGGCCTTTGCCGGCGCCATCGACCCGCCGCCGGCGTGGGTGACCAGCCGGCCCGGCGGACATGGCTTTGCCGAATTGGCCGATGCACTGTTGAGCGCCCGATGATGCAAGACTATCAATCGATGCGGCTGTCACGGGAGGATCGCCAGGAACAGATCCTGACCATCCTGAAGCTTGAAGGGGCGGTCAGGATCGCCGCCCTTGCCGATGCCTTCGGCGTCACCACCGAGACGGCCCGCCGCGACCTCGATCAACTGGCGCGGCAAGGACTGATCCTGCGCACCTATGGCGGGGCAACCGGCCAGCGCTCGCTGACCCACGAGCCCGATATCGCCGCGCGCCAACAGGCACGCGTCGCCGAGCGACGCCGCATCGCGGCGCGCGCGGCGGGCCTCGTGGCAGCCGGTGAGGCTCTGATGATCGACTGCGGCTCGACGACCGCCCTGTTCGCCCAGGCTCTGGCGAAGCGCAACCTGCACCTGACCGTGGTCACCAACTGCCTGTCGGTGGCAACCGTGCTGGGCGCTTCGGCCAAAGTCCGGGTGGTAGTGTGTCCCGGCGACTATGTGGCCCGCGAGGGCGGCACCTACGGGTCGGAGACGGTCGAGTTCATCCGCGGCTACCGGGCCGACAAGGCCTTCATCGGGGCCGGCGGGCTGACGCCGGAGGGTGTCACGGACGCCGATTCCTACGGCTGCTGGGTGAAGCGGGCGATGATCGAGCGCGCCAGCCGGACGGTGCTGATCATCGACAGCTCGAAATTCGGAATGCCGCAGTTCGAACGGGTGTGCGCTCTGGAGGACATCGACGATCTGGTGTGCGAGGCCGCGGTGCCCGGCGATCTGGCCATGACGTTGCGGCATGCCCGCGTCCAGGTCCATGTCGCCGAGGGGACCGTGTAGCCCGCATGGAGCGGATCACCACGCGTAAGCGGGTATCGGGTTGCGACAGCAACATAAGTTGTTGTGGTTGCAACATAGGCCATGATAGATTTTCGCGCCGCATCCTCCACGGCGGCGGCTCGAAGCGCAACTGCAAAGCCGTGGCACAAGGCAACGACTGCTAGGGAGGCAGAAAATGAAGCGTCTGATTGGTCGGGCTAGCGCCATTGCGACAGCCATGTTCATGGCGGCCGGGGCTTATGCCGGCGAGATTACCGCCTACACCTCGCTGGAGGAGGATGATGTCCGGGTCTATCTCGAAGAGTTCAATAAATCGCACCCCGATATCAGGGTGAACGTGCTGCGCCTGTCGACCGGAGACCTCGGCGCGCGCATGCTGGCGGAGAGCGCCAACCCGCAGCACGACGTGATCTGGGGCTGGGCAGTGACGCAGATGGCCGATCCGCGCATCCTGGCCATGCTCGAGCCCTACAAGCCGGCGGGCATTGACGAGGTCAAGACCGAGTTCAAGGATCCACAGCACCGCTGGTTCGCGACCACCGGCTATTTCGCCGGCTTCTGCGTCAACAACGTCATCATCGAGCAGCACGGCCTGCCGATGCCCACTTCGTGGGAGGACCTTCTGAACCCGGTCTACAAGGGCCATATCGTAGTGCCGAACCCGGCAAGCTCGGGCACCGGATACCTGCAGATCGCCAGCATCCTGCAGATGAAGGGCGAAGAGGAAGGCTGGAAATTCCTTGAGGCCCTGGACGGCAACATCGCCCAGTACATCAAGTCCGGTTCGCGGCCATGCCGGGCCGCCGCCGCCGGCGAATACGCCATCGGCGCCTCGTTTGCCTTCAGTGCCGTCAAGCTGATCATGGAAGGCAATCCGATCACCCTCGTCATCCCGAGCGAGGGCGCAGGCTACGAGATGGAAGTCACCGGGCTCATGAAGACCTCCGACAACAAGGAGGACACCAAGCGGTTCATGGACTGGCTCCTGACGCTCGACGCCGCCAAGCTCTATGGCGAGCGCTCCGAGATGTCCGTCGTGCCTGGCGCCAAGGCGACCGAGGCGGTCCTGCAGGCAGGGCTTCCGGAGGACGTGTCGACGGTACTGTACAAGATGGATTTCGACTGGTCGGCTCAGAACAAGGAACGCATCCTCACCGAGTGGACGAATCGTATTGAACGCTGAGGCGCCGTGCGCCAACCTGTCCGGCGGCTGCCACGCTGCCGGACAGCCCAGCACGGACTCGAGGGCACAATGTTCCTGCAGTTGCGCAACATTACCAAGCGCTTCGGCACAGTCACGGCTGTGCGCGATGCGAGCCTCGATGTGGAAAAAGGGACTTTTGTCTGCTTCGTGGGTCCGTCCGGCTGCGGCAAGACCACGCTGCTCAGGATTATCGCCGGGCTAGAGGAGCCCGACGCCGGTGAACTTGTCCTCAACGGCACCGATCTATCCACGCTTCCCGCCCGGCTGCGGAACTTCGGCGTGGTTTTCCAGTCCTATTCGTTGTTCCCCAATATGACGGTGCGCGAGAACGTCGCCTACGGGCTGGAGTGCCGGCGCTGGAAGCGCGACGCGGTGGCCGAGCGAGTGCACCAGATGTTGAGCCTGGTGCAACTCACCGACCAGGCGGTCAAGTTTCCACATCAACTCTCCGGCGGCCAGCAGCAGCGGGTGGCGCTGGCCCGCGCCCTGGCGCCGGAGCCGGCCGTTCTGCTGCTCGACGAGCCGCTTTCGGCGCTCGACGCCAAGGTGCGCGAGGAGCTGCGCGGCGAGATCAAGAGCCTGCAGAGCGAGCTCGGGATCACCACCGTCATGGTCACCCATGATCAGGACGAAGCCATGGAGATGGCCGATCGGATCGTGGTTCTGGACTTGGGCGTGGTCCAGCAGATCGGCAGTGCTGCCGATCTCTATGGTGCGCCGGCCAACCGGTTCGTCGCCGAGTTCATCGGACGCATGAACGTGCTCCAGGTCGGCAACGGGGCAAGTCCGACCCTGAGCCGCTATCGACCGGCCGCGGCAGGCGATGGCAAGGCCTGCCTCATCGGGGTGCGACCGGAGCATATCGAGCCCGCCGACGACGGCAGCGGCGATGTGATCGTCGGCGAGATCGAGCGCCATGTGTTCCTCGGCAATGTCAGCCGTGTGGTATTGCGGGTCGACGGGCAGAAGCTGCTGGTGGAACTGCGCGGCATCGGAGCCAATCTCACTCCCGGCACCAAGCTGAGCGTCAGGATACCGCCGAGTGCTGTCCATTACCTGGGCGAGGTCGAGCGGTGACGGCAGAGTTCGGCGGCACGCGGGTTCTGCGCCGCAGACTCGATACCGACAAGCTGGTGGCGATCGGCTTTACCGTGGCCATCGCGCTTCCCCTCGTCGTCTTCGTGCTGGTTCCGCTGTGGGCCATCCTCAACCGCAGCTTCCTGACGCCCGACGGCCTCGGCATCGGCAATTACGCGCGCTATTTCGGTGATGCGAGGTTCGTCGGCATCATCTGGAACTCCATCACCGTTTCAACCACGGCGACGGTCATTACCATCGTTCTGGCCTATGGCTTCGCCTACGCGCTGCATCGCTCGGTGCTGCCTTTCAAGTCCGGCTTCCGACTGATCGCCATGATCCCGCTGTTTGCGCCATCGCTGGTGCAGGCCCTCGGCATCCTGTTCCTGCTCGGCCGCAACGGACTGGTGAACCGCACCTTCAACCTCGGCCTCGACATCTACGGCTTCTGGGGCATCGTCATTGCCGACGTGCTCTACAGCTTCCCCCATGCGCTGTTGATCCTGTCGGCGGCGCTGGCGGTGACCGATGCGAGGCTCTACGAGTCGGCCCGGATGTTGGGCGCCTCCACCCCGCGCATCTTCCGCACCGTTACCCTGCCGTCGACCAAATACGGCCTGATGTCGGCGACCTTCGTGGTCTTCACCATCGTCATGACCGACTTCGGCAACCCCCAGGTGATCGGCGGCGACTTCGACGTCCTGGCAACCGAGATCTACAACCAGGTCTCGGGCCAGGCGAATTTCGAGATGGGGGCGGTCGTGGGGGTGATCCTGCTGGTGCCGGCCGCCATCGCCGTCGCGGTGGAGAGGTGGGTCACCAGCCGCCAGTATTCGTTGGTGGCAGCGCAATCCCAGCCGTTGCAGGTCAAGCCCAACCGGCGCTTCGACACAGTGATGCTGATCTACGTCTCCATCGTATGCGCGTGCATCCTGGCGGTGGTCGGCATCGTCTTCCTCGCCAGCTTCATCACGCTGTGGCCGTGGAACATGACCCTCAGCCTCAAGCACTATTACTTCGACGTGCAGAACGGCATCCAGCCGCTTTGGACCAGCATCTGGGTGTCGCTGCTGGCGGCGGTCATCGGCACCGTGTTCACGGTCGGCGGCGCCTTTGTCATCGACAAGTTCCACAACCCGCTGACGCGCGGGCTGTATTTTCTGTCGATCCTGCCCGCCGCGGTTCCGGGCATGGTGCTGGGGCTGGGCTACATTCTCGCCTTCAACGATCCCTCCAACCCGGTCTATCTCATCTACGGCACCATCGCGATCCTGGCGATCTGCAATGTCTACCACTATCACGCGCAAGGGTTCCTGATCGCCACGACCAGCGTCAAGCAGATCAGCGCCACCTTCGACGAGGCCTCGAAATGCCTCGGGGCCGGCCTGTTCCGCACCATGGCCAAAATCACCTTGCCGATCATCTGGCCATCGATCATCTCCATCGCGGTGTTCTTCTTCATGCGCTCCATGGTGACCCTGTCGGCGGTCATTTTCCTCACCACCCCCAGGACCCAGTTGGCTGCCGTGTCGGTGCTGCTTCTCGATGATGCCGGCAATCACAGCCAGGCGGCGGCATTCTCGGTGTGCATCATGGCCGTCGTCGTGTTGGCGATCATCCTGTTGCACGTCGTGCTGCGGCTGTTCGGCAGCCGCGACACCGAGATCATTCGCTGATCAGTGCTCAGCCGGCGCGGCGGCGCTCCTCAATGGGAACCGCTTCTCGCCGCCGACCGTTAGACAACCATCTCAACGAGGACCAGTGACATGAACGAGGATCGAGCGGCCGGCGCGGCAAAGAAGCTCCGCGGCGAGGTTGAGGAAGGTGTCGGGCGGCTTACTGGCGACACGCAAGCCGTGGCCGCAGGCATGGCCAGGCAGGCCGAAGGCGCTCTCCACGACTTGTCCGGGCAGGCCAGGGATACAGCAAGGCAGGCCGCGCGTACTGTGCGTGCAGGTGCCAGCGAGGCCGACGTGTTTATGCGCCGGACCATCGAATCGCGTCCGTTGATGTCCACAGCGGTTGCGCTCGCTATCGGGTTTGTCATCGGACGCATGAGCCGCCGCCACTAGCCGATGGCGGATAGACAGGGTCCGCCATCCGACCTTGGCAGCAGCGGCAGGCCGGCAGTTGCGAGCCGTTGGCTTCGCACCGACAACGTGCTGCTGGTAGCCCTGCTCGGCGTCTTTGTTTGGATTACCGGTGACGTCTTGCTGCTGGTGTTTGCCGGCCTGCTGCTGGCGGTGGGGCTCGACGGACTGGCGGGCGGTGTGAAAACCTGGACACCACTGTCGCGCGGCTGGGCACTTCTGGTCGTGCTGGTCTTGAGCCTCGCCTTCTTTGCTGCCATCGGCATGACCATCGTGCCGCAGTTCCTCGCTCAGTTGGACGAGTTGTGGCAGAGGCTGAGCGGGTTCGGCGACCAGGCTTATCAGACGCTGTCTCGATACAACTGGGTGCAGCAGTTGATGAGCGACGGCGAGGGACAGGCTGCCGACGCTGTCTCGGCGCTGGCCCGACAGGCCGCTTCGGCCATGCTGGCACTCATCGGCATAGTGGGCAGCCTTGTCCTCGTGCTGGCAATTGCCATCTTCGCAGCGGCCGATCCCGATCTCTACCGTCGCGGCTTGCTCACTTTGCTGCCCACCAGGCGTCGGGAGCGGGTGAACGAGACGCTGTCGGCCACCGGCCATGCCTTGCGCTGGTGGTTTCTGGCCCAGATCATTTCCATGCTTGTGCTTGGCGTGACGGTCTCAGTCGGCCTGATGATCATCGGTGTTGACCTGTGGCTCAGTCTCGGCGTGCTGACCGGATTGCTTACCTTCATACCGGTTCTCGGACCGATCATCGCCGCGGTGCCGATCGTCATCATCGGGTTCACCCAG
The DNA here is from genome assembly GCA_964461545.1 of uncultured Rhizobiaceae bacterium. GTDB lineage: Bacteria > Pseudomonadota > Alphaproteobacteria > Rhizobiales > Aestuariivirgaceae > CAYWVA01. Next base: position 13,072 of record CAYWVA010000031.1, read on the forward strand.
GGCGTCCAGACCGGGCTGATCGTGCTCGCTTTCTATCTTGTGGTGCAAAACCTCGAGGGCAACTTTCTGGTGCCGATGATCCACCATCGGGTGGTCAACCTCGCCCCCGTATTGCTGATATCGGTGCAGGTCCTGATGGGCACGCTGTTCGGTCTCATGGGGCTGATCATGGCCGCGCCGTTGACCATCGTCGCCATGGTCTTCGTGAAAAAACTCTATGTCGAGGATGTGCTGGACGAACCACAGGCGTAGCCGTAACCATTGCCGGGCCGTCAATCATTCACCGGCCATGGACAGCCCGCCGCGCAAGATCATCCACATTGATATGGACGCGTTCTTTGCCTCGGTCGAGCAGCGCGACAATCCGGCTCTGCGCGGCCGGCCGGTGGCCGTAGGTGGATCGGGTGAACGCGGCGTTGTCGCTGCCGCCAGCTATGAAGCACGCAGATTCTCCGTACGCTCGGCCATGCCGTCGTCGGTTGCTCGGCGCAGATGCCCCGATCTCGTGTTCGTCCAGCCGCGCTTCGAGGTCTACCGCGAGGTATCGCTGCACATCAGGGAGATCTTTGCCGACTACACCGCGCTCATCGAACCGCTGTCACTCGACGAGGCCTATCTCGACGTCACCGAAAACCTCCAGGGCCTTGCCACCGCCACCGCCGTCGCCGAGCAGATCAGAGCCCGGATCTTGGCGGAGACGGCGCTCACCGCCTCAGCCGGGGTGTCCTACTGCAAGTTTTTGGCCAAGCTCGCGTCGGACTACCGCAAGCCCAACGGGCTCTTTGTCATCACCCCGCGCATGGGTCCTGGCTTCGTCGCGGCGCTGGCCGTCGGCAAGATCCACGGCATCGGGCCTGCGACCGAGCGCAGGATGAACGACTTGGGCATCTTTACCGGCCGCGATCTCAGGTCCCAGCCGATGGAGTCCCTGGTCGAGCGCTTCGGCAAGGCTGGTCTCTACTATCATTCGATCTCCCGCGGCATCGATTTGCGTGCCGTGCGGCCCGACCGCGAGCGCAAGTCGGTGGGCGCCGAAGAAACCTTCGCCAACGACCTGCACAGCTTCGAGGAGCTTGCCGCCGAACTCGACCGGATCCTCGACAGGCTGTGGGCGCGCTGCGAACGGGCGCGGGTTGGCGGTGGGCGGACCGTGACGCTCAAGGTGAAGTTCGCCAACTTCGCGCAAGTGACCCGCAGCCGGACCGGCCCCGACGTCGCCAGCAGGGACGAGGTGAGGCAAACCGGTCTGGCCCTTCTCAGTAGCCTCTGCCCCGTTGCGATGGGCGTCCGGCTGCTCGGGCTGACCTTGTCGGGGCTGGGCACCAAGGAGGCTCATCCGACCCGGGCCGGCCGGCAGCTCACGCTTGAGTTCTAACGCGCCATCTCGGTCTCGCCAGGCCGCCGTCGCAGGGCATCGAGGCTCCATGGGCCGCCACCGGCAAAGACAAGGTAGAAGAAGACGAAGCAGTAGAGGATGGCGAGATTGCCGTTATTGAGGAGCGGGAAGAAGTCGCGCGGCGCATGGGCCAGGAAATAGGCCGCCGCCATCAGGCCCGACAGGACGAAGGCCACCGGGCGCGTGAACAGCCCGACCAGCAGCAGTGCGCCGCCGAACACCTCCAGAATGCCTGCCACGCCGACCAGCGACAAAAGCTCGAGGTCCTCGAACCGGCCCGATGGGGGAAAATCGAACAGTTTTGCCATCCCGTGCTGCATGAACAGCAATGCCGCCATGATGCGCAGGATGCTCAGCACCCGCGGCGACCAAAGCGATAACCGGTCACTCAACTCCATGTCCGCCTCCGATAGTTGCCCAGCAAACCGTAACCACCCCGGGGCGGCGGCGCAAATACCGGCGGCACCACGACGCCCTTTGCTTCCGCCTGCCGGGATGGCCTATCATTGAGGTCCAGGTTTCGGGCGCATCACCAGCGACCCCACGCCAGGAGGAGGCAGTTGAGCCAACCGATCTCGCAGGGCGAGGACTACGACTACATCATCGTTGGAGCCGGCTCGGCGGGCTGCGTGCTCGCCAACCGGCTGTCGGCCGATCCACGCCATCGGGTGCTGCTGCTGGAAGCCGGCGGGCCCGACAACTGGATCTGGTTCCACATTCCGGTCGGCTATCTCTTCGCCCTTGGCAATCCGCGCGCCGACTGGTGCTTGCGCACCCGGGCCGAGCCGGGGCTCAACGGCCGTAGCCTCGGCTATCCCCGGGGCAAGGCGCTGGGCGGCTCATCGACGATCAACGGCATGATCTACATGCGCGGCCAGGCGGCCGATTACGATCATTGGCGCCAGCTCGGCCTCAAGGGCTGGGGCTGGGACGACGTGCTGCCGTTGTTCAAGAAGCACGAGGACCACTACAAGGGCGCCGACGAGTTTCACGGCTCGGGGGGCGAATGGCGGGTCGAGCCGCCTCGGCTGCGGTGGCCCATTCTCGATGTCTATAGCAAGGCCGCAGCACAGGTCGGCATCCCGCCGATCGACGATTTCAATCGCGGCGACAACGAGGGCTCGTCGTATTTCGAGGTCAATCAGAAGCGCGGCCGGCGCTGGTCGGCGGCGCGCGGCTTTCTCCGGCCGGCGCTGAAGCGCGCCAACCTCAAAGTGATCACCGGCTGCGTGGTCGATCGCCTCACACTTGAGAATGGCCGGGCGACGTCGGTGATCTGGCGCCACGGCAACGAGGTCCACACGGCCTCAAGCCGCGGCGAGATCATTTTGGCGTCGGGATCGATCGGCTCGGTCCAGATCCTGCAGCGCTCAGGGATAGGCCGGCCGGAATGGCTGCACGAGGCGGGGATCGGGGTGGTTCACGCCCGTCCCGGCGTGGGCGGCAACCTGCAGGACCATTTGCAGCTGCGCCTCGTCTACAAGATTCATGGCGCACGGACCTTGAACGAAATGTACGCCTCGCTGTGGCAGCGCGGCTGGATGTGCGTGCAATACGCCTGCGCCCGGCGCGGACCGATGACCGCGGCACCGTCGCAGCTTGGTCTGTTCGGCCGCTCCGGTCCCGACCGCGACCGCGCCGACCTCCAGTTCCACATCCAGCCATTGTCGCTCGACAAGTTCGGCGATCCCCTGCACCCCTTCCCGGGGATCACCTCAAGCGTGTGCAACCTCAGGCCGACGAGCCGCGGCTGGGTGAAGATCCCGTCGGCCGACCCGGATGCGGCGCCCGAGATCGCTCCCAACTACCTGTCGACCGATCAGGACCGCATGATCGCGGCGCAAGCCATCCGGCTGGCGCGCAGCATCGCCCGCGCCCCGGCCCTGGCCCGCTTCAGACCGGAGGAATATTTGCCGGGGCCGCACGTCCCCGATGACGATGACGAGGCGCTGGCAAAGGCGGCCGGCGACATCGGCACCACGATTTTTCATCCCGTGGGCACCGCCAAGATGGGGCTTGAGAGCGATCCGCAGGCCGTGGTGGACGAGCGGCTGCGGGTCATCGGGCTTAAGGCCTTGCGCGTCATCGATGCCTCGGTGATGCCGACCATCACTTCGGGCAACACCAACTCGCCGACCATGATGATCGCCGAGAAGGGCGCAGCCATGGTCCTTGAGGATGCCAGGCGGCGGTAAGTCGGCCGTCATCTGACGCCGGCCGGCAGGAAAGCCTGGACGAACTGGCGCTGGTAGATCAGAAAGGCGATCAGCAATCTCCGTCACCCCAGCGCAAGGCTGGGGTCCAATACGAATGTTGGTCCTGCCAGAGTGTTCCTGTTGGATGCCAGCCGATGGAGCGCGAGCGAAATCCGGGCTGTTGAAGACAGTGCCTTCTGCCGACACGCCGCTCACGTTTCGACGCAAATGCAACACGTCATCCCAACCGCCACTATCGACGACTCATCTTAACCTCCCCCAGAAAGGGGGAGGTCGGCCCGCAGGGCCGGGTGGGGGTTGACCGGGCGCCGGGCCCATTGTGGGAGAGGCCGATCAACCCCCTCCCTGCCCTCCCCCTTTCTGGGGGAGGGAATACGTCGCGTTGCATGAAATCAGGCCCGGCAATGACGCATTGTGGGTCGTCGTCACTGCAAGCTGGTATCATCCCTCCCGAAAAAATTTTCGCGCCTCTTCATCCACCCCCTCCGAGGCTCGTTTATACTGCCCCCATCCCTTCCCCCGAGGGGGCGTGCTCGAGACCG
>CAYWVA010000032.1:0-17019 GCA_964461545.1 uncultured Rhizobiaceae bacterium
CGCCCGGGCGCCGTCGTGCTGCTGTCGCCGGCGTGTGCGTCGTTCGACCAGTTCACAAGCTTTGAGGTGAGGGGGGAGGCCTTTTGCGCTGCTGTCCGGGCGCTTGAAGGCTTCGAGGCGAGGGAAGGGGAAACGGCGCCATGCTGATCAGCCGAACCGATCGCGGATTGATGGCCAACTGGTGGTTCACCGTGGACCGCCTGCTGATGGCAGCAGTGCTGTTGCTGATGGCAGCCGGGGTACTGTTTTCCATGGCGGCGACTCCGCCGGTGGCGCAGCGCATCGGGCTTGAGCACTTTCATTTCTTCAAACGCCAGCTGGTGTTCCTGCTGCCAGCGGTTGCGGTGCTGGTCGGCTCTTCGCTGCTGAGCGCGCGCCAGGCCCGGCGCACCTCGCTATGGGTCTTCCTCGGCGGGCTCGTGCTGATGGGACTGGCGGTCAAGTTCGGCCCTGAGATCAAGGGAGCGCACCGCTGGGTGGCGCTCGGCGGCCTCAATATTCAGCCTTCCGAGTTCGTCAAACCGGCGTTTGTGGTGCTCGCCGCATGGTTGCTGGCAGAGGGCAAACGGCGGCCCGACATGCCCGGCACGCTCGCCGCCTGGGCGGCCTTCGCGGCGTTTCTGGGGCTGCTCGCCGTGCAGCCGGATTTCGGCCAGGCCGCCCTCATCGCTATGGTGTGGATGCTGATGCTGCTGGTCTTCGGCATCCCGTGGGTGCTCGTGTTTGGCCTGGCCGGCGTCGGGCTCGTCGGCATTGTGGCGGCCTACCTGACATTGCCGCACGTCACTTCGCGCGTCGATCGTTTCCTCAGCCCGGAAAAGGGCGACACCTTCCAGGTCGACACGGCGCGCCAGGCCTTCGAGAACGGCAAGCTGTTCGGCACCGGTCCGGGCGGTGGCTCGGCCAAGCAGGTGCTGCCCGATGCCCACAGCGATTTCACTTTTGCGGTGATCGGCGAAGAGTTTGGCCTTGTGGCCTGCATCGTGCTCATCGCCCTGTTCGGCTTCATCGTGCTCAGGAGTCTGCGCCACGCAAGGGAGGTCGATGACAGCTTTGCCACGCTCGCCATCACCGGCCTGGTCTCGACGTTTGCGCTCCAGACGATCATCAACATGGGGGTCAATGTCTCGCTGATCCCGGCCAAGGGCATGACCCTGCCCTTCATCTCCTACGGCGGCTCCTCGCTCATTGCCATGGCCTTTGCCATGGGTGTGGTGCTGGCGCTGAGCAGACGCTGGCCGAAGGCCGTCATGCCGGTCGGCCGGTTGCACCCAGCCGGCGCCGCGCCATAGGACGCAAAGGCATCTCGTGCCCATGAAACTGGGACCAGACGGTCGCGGCGTCATTGTGCTGGCGGCAGGTGGCACCGGTGGGCACCTCTTTCCGGCCCAGGCGTTAGCAGAAGTGCTGGTCCAACGCGGCTATTTCCTCCATCTGATGAGCGACGGTCGTGTATCCATGTACGCCACCCGGTTCCCGGCGCTGCAGGTCCACGACATCCCGTCGTCGTCGCTGGCGCCGCGACGGCCCTTGCTCCTGGCTCGCCAGCTCACCCGGCTGTGGCGCGGCTATCGCGAGGCTCGCTCTCTCCTCGTCCAGCTCGAGCCCCAAGCAATGGTGGGCTTCGGCGGCTACCCGTCGGTACCGCCGCTTCTCGCAGCGGCACGGCTCGGACTTCCCGTGGCCCTGCATGAGCAGAATGCCATCATGGGCCGGGCAAACCGCTTCCTGGCCGGCCGAGCCCGGCTCATCGCATCGTCATTTCCCAAGATTGCCGATCTGCCGGCGCGCCATCGCGCCCGGTTCGTGGTGACCGGCAATCCGGTCCGCCAGACGGTTCTCGATGTCGCCGGCGCGCCTTACGAGGCCCCTGCGGCCGATGAGGACTTTCGCATCCTGGTGTTCGGCGGCAGCCAGGGGGCGCGCATGTTCTCCGAGATCATGCCGGCCGTCGTCGGTGCGCTGTCCGGTGCGGTGCGGCGCAAGCTGGAGGTCGTCCAGCAATGCCGGCCGGAGGATCTTGAGGCGGTGCGTGCGGCCTATCAGGGACTTGGGGTGGAGGCCGAACTTCAGCCGTTTTTTGCCGATATGCCGCTACGCATCGCGCGATCCCATCTGGTCATCTGCCGGTCGGGGGCGTCCACAATTGCCGAGCTTTCAGTCATTGGACGCCCGGCCGTGCTCGTGCCGCTGCCGTCTTCGCTTGATAACGACCAGCTCCGCAATGCCGAGGCGTTCGCGGCCGCCGGGGCGGGATGGGTGATGCGGGAAGGCGAGTTTGCTGCCTCGGACCTGGCGGCGTTCCTGACCCGCATCAAATTCGCAGACCGCGAGCTTGCAACGGCAGCAGCCGCGGCGCGTTCTTTCGGCAGCCCGGATGCTGCCCAGCGGCTCGCCGATGCGATCGAGGGGATCATCGGGGAGCCTCAGCTCGACGCCGGTGCCGGCGCCGCCCACAGAGCCCAGGAGAAGGTGAACACATGAAAGGTCCCCGTGAATTCGGGCCAGTCCATTTCGTCGGTATCGGCGGCATCGGCATGAGCGGCATCGCCGAGGTGATGAAAACCATTGGCTATCGCGTCCAAGGGTCCGACATTGCCGAGAACTACAACGTACTGCGGCTGCGCAAGCTCGGCATCGACGTCCAGCTCGGGCATCGCCCGGAAAACGTCGGCGAGGCCCAGGTGGTGGTGGTGTCTTCGGCGGTGCAGGCGGACAACCCGGAGGTTCAGGAAGCCCGCAGGCGCTATCTGCCGATCGTCAGGCGTGCCGAGATGCTGGCTGAGCTCATGCGCTTCAAGTCGTGCGTGGCGGTGGGCGGCACCCATGGCAAGACCACCACGACGTCGATCGTGGCGTGCCTGCTCGATGCGGCAGGCTTCGATCCCACCGTCATCAACGGCGGCATCATCAACGCCTATGGCACCAACGCCCGGCTCGGTGCCGGTGACTGGATGGTAGTCGAGTCCGATGAGTCCGACGGCACCTTCGTCAAGCTGCCGGCCGAGATCGTGGTGGTCACCAACATCGATCCCGAACACCTCGACCACTATGGCAGCTTCGAGGCGGCCAAGGCGGCCTATCTGGCTTTCGTGGAGAACATTCCGTTCTATGGCTTTGCGGTGATGTGTGTGGACCATCCCGAGGTTCAGGCGCTGATCGGCAAGGTGGTCGATCGGCGCATCGTGACCTATGGCACCAGCGCCCAGGCCGACACGCGCCTCATCGAGCTCGACTGTCTCAACGGCGAGAGCCGATTCAGCATCCAGATCACCAGCCGGCGTAGCGGCGAAAGGCGTGTGTTCAGCGATCTGCACCTGCCGATGCCGGGCGAGCACAACGCCCTCAATGCCACCGCCGCGGTGGCTGTCGCGGCTGAACTCGGCATCGCCGAGGATGTTATCCGCCAGGGGCTGAAGAACTTCGCCGGCGTGAAGCGGCGATTCAGCCGCACCGGCAGCCATGCCGGAATCACTGTGATCGACGACTACGGTCATCACCCGGTCGAGATTGCCGCGGTCCTGGGGGCCGCCAGGCGAAGCACTGAGGGTAGGATCATCGCCGTGCTGCAGCCCCACCGCTACAGCCGTTTAGCCCAGTTGTTCAACGAATTCTGTACATGCTGCAATGGGGCCGATGCGGTCATTGTGGCGCCGGTCTACCCGGCGGGAGAGGCGCCGATCGATGGTGTGACGCACGGGGCTTTGGCCCAGGGCCTGCGCGACCGCGGGCACCGCCAGGTGTGGCAGATCGACACTCCCGATGAGCTGCCAAAGCTCGTGCGCAGCCTTGCCGGGCCCGGCGATGTGGTGATCTTCCTCGGTGCCGGCAACATCACCCAGTGGGCGCACGCGCTGCCCGGCCAGCTTGCCGAGCTGGACGTCCCCAGCCAAGCCGGCCTGAATGCCCACCAGCCGAGCCATGAAGGCGCCGTCTGATGGCGGGGCTCGACGGGGAGCGTCTGATCACTCGCCTCCCGGCCGTGCGCGGCCGGCTTGAGCCCAATTTCAACCTTGCACCCTTTACCTGGTTTCGAACCGGCGGACCGGCCGAAGTGCTGTTTTCGCCAGCCGACGAAGACGACCTGGCCGACTGTCTGGCGGCTCTGCCGGCCGACGTTGCGGTCACGGTGATCGGCATCGGTTCCAACCTGCTGGTGCGCGACGGCGGCGTGCCCGGCCTGGTGGTGCGCCTTGGCCGCAGTTTCAGTGCAATCGCCGTAGAGGAGGGCTGGCTGGTGCGAGCCGGTGCTGCTGTCCCCGACGTGCGGGTGGCCCGCTTCGCGCTCGATCATGGTATCGCAAAATTAACCTTTCTGAGAGGTATACCCGGCAGCATTGGCGGTGCGCTCAGGATGAACGGCGGGGCCTATGGGCGCGAGATAAAGGACGTTCTGGTCGAGGCCAGAGCCGTCGACCGCAAGGGGGCGAAACGGGTGCTGAGCAACGCCGAGATGGGTTTTGCCTACCGCCATTGCGGGGCGCCGGACGATCTCATCTTCACGGAGGCGCTGCTGGCCGGCGAAGCCGGCGACAAATCGGTCATCGAGCGCGAGATGAACGAGATCACCGCGGCGCGCGAGGAAACCCAGCCGGTGAAGAGCCGCACCGGCGGATCGACATTCAAGAACCCGGACGGGGCCAAGGCGTGGCAGCTCATCGACCGGGCGGGACTGCGCGGGTTTGCCGTCGGGCGGGCAAGGGTTTCGGAAAAGCACTGCAACTTCCTCATCAACGAGGGCGGCTCGAGCTCAGCCGAGCTTGAGGAGCTCGGTGAGACGGTCAGGCGGCGGGTGATGGAAACGGCCGGCGTCATGCTCGAATGGGAGATCAAGCGCATCGGCGTGCCGGCGGGCCGGGCGGAGGCGCCGTGATCGACCCGGAGTCCACGCATGTCGCGGTGCTGATGGGCGGCTGGTCGGCCGAGCGCGAAGTCAGTCTTTCGAGCGGTCGGGCGTGCGCAGAAGCTCTCCAGCAGGCGGGCTTCCGGGTGACGACGATCGATGCCGACCGTACCATTGCCGGCGTTCTGGCCGAGCTCAGACCCGATGTCGCGTTCAATGCCCTGCACGGCGTGTGGGGCGAAGACGGCACCGTGCAGGGCGTGCTTGAGACCTTGGAAATCCCCTACACCCATTCCGGCGTGCTGGCTTCGGCGCTGGCCATGAACAAGCCCAAGGCCAAGCACCTGTTCCGCGCTGCCGGCATCCCGCTGGCAGACGACAAGGTGGTCGACATCGAGGTCGCAGCCAACACCCACGTCATGGCGCCACCCTATGTGGTCAAGCCGGTGGCCGAGGGGTCGAGCGTCGGCGTCATCATCGTCCAGGCGGGCGCCAATGCACCGCCGGCCGGCCTCATAGGGCAGCGGCACTTGTACGGCGACCAGGTGCTGGTGGAGGCCTTCGTGCCGGGTCGCGAGCTGACGTGTGCGGTCATGGGCAACGTGGCACTGGGGGTCATCGACATCGTCCCGGCGGTGGGGTTCTACGACTACAAGGCCAAGTATGCGCCCGGCGGCTCAGTGCACGTATTGCCGGCGGAGGTCCCGCAGGAGATCTATCGCAAGGTTCAGCAATACGCGCTGGAGGCGCACCTGGCGCTCGGCTGCCGCGGCGTGAGCCGGGCCGACTTCCGCTATAACGACGCCCCTGAGGCCGACAACCCGATCGTCCTGCTCGAGATCAATACCCAGCCGGGGATGACCAGCACCTCCCTGGTGCCCGAGCTTGCCCAGCATGCCGGCCATAGTTTTGTAGACCTGGTGGGCTGGATCGTCCAGGACGCCTCCATCAACAGGTGATAATAGCCTTGCAATCACATCGAGCCAAGCACATGCAGCGAGACGTCTCCCGCACCGGCAGGGATCATGACCGGCTGGGGATGCGGGTACTCGGCCGGGCCGGCGGCGTCGGCTTCCTCGGGCTTGCCATCGCCTACGGCGTCATCTCCGGTGGCCACCTCGACTCCGCTGACAGTCGGCTGGCCACGCTTCCGGGCAGCGTCGCCGGCTATTTCGGATATGCTGCCAATGAGATCCACATCAGCGGCCTCCAATGGCAGACACCGCAGGCGGTGCTTGCTGCCATCGGGGTCACACCGAGGGCGGCCCTCGTCGGCTTTGAGCCGGCGAGAGCACGACGGCTGCTGGAAAATCTCGACTGGGTGAAGACCGCTCACGTTCAAAGACTGTTCCCCAACCAGCTCGAGATCAACATCGTTGAGCGGCAACCCTTCGCCGTCTGGCAGCGGGAGGGCCGTTTCTATGTGATCGACGAGGCCGGAGTGGCGCTCACCAGCGTCAACGTGGCTGATGTGCCTGGCCTGCCGGTGGTCACCGGCGAGGGCGCCCAGAGCGCGGCGGCACAACTCGTTAACCAACTGGAAGCCCATCCAGGGCTAAGGTCGAAGGTGATGGCGGCCGGGCGTATCGGCGCCCGCCGCTGGAACCTCTATCTCACCGGGACCGTGAAGGTCCTGCTGCCGGAACATGGCGTGGAAAAGGCTCTCGCAGTGCTCAGCGACCTCAACGACCGCTACCGCATTCTCGACAAGCGAGTCGGCACCATCGACCTCAGGGTCGAGGGCAGCGTGGTGTTCTCCCCGCCGCCCCCCGGCCCGGTCAACGTGGCAGGGGTGAGCCGGCCGTGAAACAGGTCATCGCATGCCAAGTCCGCGGGTCATGAACGTCGTTCCGCTCCAGCGTCAGCCGACGGTGTCGCGCGCCAGGCCGCCCGAACGCTCCGGTCTGGTCGCAGCCCTCGACATCGGCAGCACCAAAGTGTGCTGTCTGATCGGCGAAATGGCGCCTGCCAAGCGACAGCTTCCAGGCGGCCCCGAACATGATGAACTGACGGTCATCGGAATCGGCCATCAAGCCTCACGCGGCGTTCACAGCGGCGCCGTGGTCGACCTGGAGGAGGCCGAGCGCGCCGTTCGGCTTGCCGTCGATGCCGCCGAACGGATGGCCAAGCAGACCATCTCGGAGGTGTTTGTCAACGTTTCGGGCGGCCGACCGCGCTGCACCACGCACTGCGCGCGCATTCGTCTGCCCGGCCAGGCGGTGACGGCCGATGACGTCAGAACGGTGCTCGGCGAGGCGGTCCGCGGCATCGATCCCGGCGAGCGCATCGTGCTTCATGCCACTCCGATCCGCTACGATCTCGACGAGGCCAAGGGGATCAGGGAACCCGAAGCCATGTATGGCGAGCGCCTCGGCGTTGAGCTCAACGCCGTCACGGTAGCCTCGGGACCGGCGCGCAATCTGGCGCTCACCGTGGAACGCTGCCATCTCTCCATAGCCGGCCTGGCGGTCGCGGCCTATGCGGCCGGCCGCGCTACACTGGTCGAGGACGAGTTGAATCTGGGGGTGACGGTCGTCGACATGGGCGGAGCGACCACCAGCATCGCTGTGTTCCAGGACGGCCAGCTCATCCATGCCGACGTGCTGCCAGTCGGTGGCCATCACATCACCAAGGATCTGGCCAGCGGGCTCTCCACCACGATCGCTCATGCCGAACGGCTGAAGACGCTGTATGGCAGCGCCCTCGCCTCGGTGTGGGACGACCGCGAGATGATCGCCATACCGCTGCTCGGCGAGCGCGGCGCCGATACCGTTCAGAAGGTCCCGCGCTCGATGCTCACCGGTATCATCCGGCCGCGGCTCGAAGAGACCCTGGAGATGGTGCGCGACCGGCTGGCCGCCTGCCCGGCGGCACGCAGTGCCGGGCGCCGGGTGGTGCTGTCGGGGGGCGCCAGCCAGCTCACGGGGGTGCGCGAGATGGCGGCGCTGATCCTGGAGCGCAATGTACGCCTCGGCTTCCCTCAAGGCTTGCCGGGACTGCCCGAGGCCGCCCGCACGCCGGCCTTTGCGGTCGCCGTCGGCCTGCTCAACTATGCGCTCAAGCCCGATCTGAGGCTGGTGTCGGTGCCGCGCTTCGAGGGTGCGCGCAACGAGCGCAATTATCTACTGCGCGTCGGGCGTTGGCTGAAGGAAAGCTTTTAGTTCTGCTCCCCGCGGGAAGGGGGCCTTATCCGAGGGAACGGCCGCTGCGCAGATACTCGATCAGCGCGGCAATATTGCCGTTGCCGCGTTGGATCACCGAGACGAAGTTCGAGCGCATCTGGAGCGAAAGCCAGATGCCGGCTGCATTCACGTCGACGATCCGGTTGCGGTCAATGCGCCACACGATGCGCTGACCGTTCACCCTGGTGTCGACAATGGCCAAACCTTGGTCGCTGCTGCAGCCAATCAGAACCGGCTGGGCGCCGGCGAAGCTGTAGGCGTTTTCGGCTAGGAAGCGGCCGATAAACAAGCGCGTGAGCTGCACGTATTCGCTGCGCCGGGCAGCCGGCAGCGCCCGGCGGTACGGCCCGAGCGCAAACATGGCCAGCCGGGACACATCGGCATGGCGATCGAGCACGGCGGCGAAGGCCCGCGGCGAACCGGAAGCCGCGGCCTGATTGAACGAAGCGGCGGCCGCCTGCACGATCCGCTGACCCGGACAGGACTGGGCGTGCGCCGGAGCGGCGGCCAAGAGCGCGGCAAGTATGGCAAGGCCAATGGCCAGCACCAGACTCCGAATTCGATGATCGCGGACAAGATGTCTCATGAGCCAATACCTCCCGCCGCCAGCCGCCCCCGCGTTGAACTCGCACAACCACGTCCGCGGGGACGCTTGCGCCGTATGATAACCAATCCGTCAGGTGGAGTTAATATCCCGTTGATGCGGCGCGTCACAGTCGCTGGACAACTCAAGCCTCGCACACTTGGTTCCGGAACAATTCGTCTTGCGGCTCCCCGCAGCCTTGAGGGCGGACCTGAGTTTGTCGAAGGGCGAGCCATGCGAATGCCGGCCAGCAACGATCTTGCGGAGGCGGCGGGGCGTCATTATACCGGGATCAGGGACGGAGTGTAGCGCAGCCTGGTAGCGCACCTGCTTCGGGAGCAGGGGGTCGGCAGTTCGAATCTGCCCACTCCGACCAATTTTTCAGTTACTTAGCGGGCTGTGGATCGGCTTTTGACCGTCGCGGGGGTGCCGGCCGAATTTGGGAGCCATATGGAGAATGTCGGTCTAGGTCGGGTCCGCGGTTCGTGCGTGAGAAGGCGGCAAAGATGACAGCGATGGACAGCCTCTTGCCGCCCCGGACAGGCCGCCAATGCATCGTGCTTGCGGGCGACCTCAGCCTCGGTGATGCCTATCTCAATGACCGCTGGCGTGACGCGCGGCGACGGCTCGAACTCGAACCGTTCAGCTTCTTCGAACAGGTTGAGCCGCTCATCTCGGATAAGTCCTTGTTAATCGCGAATCTTGAGACCGTCCTTGCCGTGGCGCCGAAAGACCTGTTCGGCGGCAGAAAGAAGTTTCTCGGTTGGGACCAGCCCGATCGGACGATCGGCATTCTCAAGCGCATCGGGATCGATGCCGTCTCGCTGGCGAACAACCATGCGGTGGATTTTGGGCCGGGCCTCCTCACTGACACCATCTGGCAGCTCAAGAGGGCGGGTATCGGTGTGTTCGGTGCGGGCGCCGACGACGCCGAGGCGGCCCGGCCCTTGAGCGTCACGCTCCCGACCGGCAAGATATACATATTCGCGGGTTTCGAGTACCGCAGGAACTATGATCTCAGATTCGGCTTCTACGCTACCGCGACCCGTGCCGGTGTCAACGCGCTCTCGTCTCCATCGGAGCCTTTTCTGGCCAATGCGATCAGGCGGGTGCGGGACCTCGAGCCGCAGAGCACAATTATTGCATTTCCGCATTGGGGCGGGGCAAAGAACTACGGCTGGATGACAGCCGAGATGGGGCAAATGAACGCCGAATTCCTGGCGAGCGGAGCCGATATGGTGATTGGCCATGGTGCCCACCGCATGCAGGAGGTGCTTTCCACGCCATCTGGAACGACGGCATTCTCGATCGGGAACTTCGTGTTCAATTCGCCCGGTCGGTACCGCAGCCATGGCGCTCCGCCCTACAGCTTGGTGGCGCGGCTGGATGTGGCGCGAGAAGAGTATGGCCTGTCCGGCTGCCTCAGGCTCTATCCGATCCTCTCGGACAACCGCACCACAGGGTTCAGGCCGCGCCCGGTAAGTTCATCGGAAGCGAGAGAGGTGCACGCACAACTGCGCGGCAGGGCCGCCTCTGCAAGGGAGTTCGATGCCACTTTCGCGCTCGACAGGGACGAACGCGGCTGGCACCTCGCGTCTGTAGGTGCCATCAGCCGCAGGATCGGCCCTCAAATCTTCCAGTCTTCAGATGCACTTAACGTGGCGAATCGGCGAGTTTAATCGGAAGGCCAACAAGTTGCTGGATACCCCGATGTACGCCGAATTGGGCCGGTAGGTTGTTGACATTACCGTAGGTAAGGAAGAACTATACGCGGGTATTCGCACATGCGGACAACCGCGCATGTTCGGAAAAGCAAATCGCCCCTGACCGCAGATTGTCGCGTCGCCAGTTCGCTTTGGCAAGTCTGAGTGAGTTGCAAATGAGAGTCACAGCCAAGCCCCTGAGCGTTCCCGTCGTAGTCGGTATCGTTCTGATCCTGACGGCAGCGAGTGCCGCGGCAAACCATTTGAGCAAGCCAGAAAAGCCGCAGCCACAGCCGCAACCGACCACTAGCCAGCAGGAGCCCGAGAAGCGGCAGAATTTCCGAGCCCGCCGGGCAGACGAAATCCCGCCATGGGAAGGGTTCGAGGATTGCCCTATGGCGTTCCCGTGCGTGGGAATGGTTAGCCCGCAGAATTAGTCGCCCCCGGTTGGCTAGGTGGGCGCAGGCTCAACGCAACGTTATGGGCTTGCCATACTGGGGTCGGTCCTGTGAGCTGCCAGCGGATCGGCGCCGAAACGGTTGGGGCCTGCCGTACCCTTGAGGAATCCGAGTTCCACCAGGAACCAGATGCCGACGATCATCATGATGAAGCTGATGATCATGTCGAGACCGCTTGGGTCGAGCGGATCGCTCAATCCGAACAGGCCAAGCAGGGCTGAGAAGGCTGCGGGGACCAGCCAGAAGGCGATGAAGTAGGTCGGCCGATTGCGGTCGTGCAGGCGCTTTACGAGGAGTGCCGCCGCCGGATACAGGAACAAGAGTTGCAAAATGTAAACCGGCGCGCCGCCCACGGCATCGCCGAATACAGCCCAGCCGGCAAAGAACAGAACCAGCCACACCACCACGAGGATACCCGCCCCGATCCAGTAGGGTTTGCGGTTTATGCGCCCCTCAAAACTCGTCAGCAGATATTTCCAGTCGAAGTCCATGATTCATCCCCTTCACTCGCCCCAGGGTTTCCCCTTGAATCCCTGAACTGGCCTGATGGTAGGCTGGATGTAAACCGAGTGGAACCCCGGACGTCGTGCCGGTGAAACCCTGGGCGCTTCCAACCTGTTCAAGCAGGCCGATGCCGTTTTGCGGCGCATAAAAGCGGAAAGGTTGCACATGATGAGCGATGATCATGCCAGTGCTGGCCACGAAGTTGAGCAGCGCGAACGGTGGATGGTCCTGCACCAGCTCGAGGACTGGCTCGAAACGCCGATGATCGTGTTGAGCTTCATCTGGTTCCTGCTCGTTCTGTATGAGCTGATCTGGGGCCACGTCGGGCTGTTCCAGGTGTTCGGGACCATCATCTGGGCCCTGTTCATCGCCGACTTTCTGCTGCGTCTGGCCATCGCACCGATCAAGCTCGTGTTCATGCGCAACAATGTCATCACGATCATCGCGCTTGCGCTGCCGGCGTTGCGCATGTTCCGGGCGCTGCAGTTGTTCCGGGTGGTTCGCGCCGCCCGCGGCCTGCAACTGGTGCGCATCGTCGGAACGGCAAACCGCAGCATGAATGCGCTGAAGCGCAGTCTCGGGCGCCGGGGCCTGGGCTATGTCCTGGCGGTGACAGTGGGGGTGGCGCTGCTCGGTGCTGCGGGCATGTTGGCCTTTGAGCCTGCCCGGGAAGTGGAAGGCGGGTTCGAGAACTATGCCGATGCCTTGTGGTGGACGGCCATGCTGCTGACGACCATGGGGTCGGGTTTCTGGCCGCTGACGGCGGAAGGCCGCGTGCTGGCGCTGCTCCTGTCGGTCTACGGGTTCGCCGTGTTCGGCTATATCACGGCGAGCTTCGCGACGTTCTTTATCGGCCAGGAGGCCCACGACGCGGAGGGCGAAGTTCCCGGGCTGGCAGACATCGCCAGTCTGCGCGCCGAAATTGCCGCTCTGCACGACGACCTGCGCCAGCGCCGAAGCTGATGGTGGGGCCCCTCAGTCTGCCGCGTGCCATTTGTCGCGCATGGTGACCAGCTCTTCGGCGGCCGTCGGGTGCACCGCCATGGTGGCGTCGAAATCGGCCTTGGTGGCGCCCATCTTCACCGCGATGCCGACCAACTGGGCCATCTCGCCGGCGTCCTGGCCCATGACGTGGCAGCCCAGAATGCGGCCCGAGTCGCCATCGACCACGAGCTTCATCAGCATTTTCTCGTCGCGACCTGTCAGGGTGTGCTTCAGCGGCCGGAACTCGGACTTGTAGATGTCGACATGGGCGTACCTGATGCGCGCACCGGCCTCGGTGAGCCCGACGGTGCCGATCTCGGGCTGGGAGAACACTGCGCTGGGGATGCCGTCATGGTCGACCGCGGTCGGCCGGCCGCCGAACACCGTGTCGGCAAAGGCGTGGCCCTCGCGGATGGCGACGGGCGTGAGGTTGACCCGGTCAGTGACGTCACCCACTGCGTAGATGTTGTCGACGCTCGATCTCGAGAACGAATCGACCTTGACCGCGCCCAACTCATTGCAGGCAACGCCCGCCCGATCGAGTCCGAGGGCATTGGTGTTTGGATAGCGGCCGATGGCGGCCATCGCCTGGTCGACCTCGAGCACCTGACCATTGGAGAGCGTCACCGAAAGGCGGCGGGAAGTCTTGTCGATGCGAGCGAACACCGTATCCGCGATGATCCGGATTCCCTTCTTTGTCATCTCGTTGGTGAGTGCGGCGCGCAAGTCGTCATCGAAGCCGCGCAAAATCATGCCGCGCCGGTAGACCAGCGTGGTCTCGACGCCCAGACCGTTGAAGATACCGGCGAACTCCACCGCGATGTAGCCGCCGCCGGCGATGACGATGCGCCGCGGCAGCTCAGGCAGGTGAAAGGCCTCGTTGGAGGTGATGGTGTGCTCAGCGCCCGGTATCCCCAGATTGAGAGATGGCAGGGCGCCGGTGGCGATGAGTATGGTTTGCGCCGTGACCCGGTGGCCGTCACTGCCGAGGCGGACCGTATGGGCATCTTCGAGCTCGGCGCGTCGGGCCATGAGCTCCACCCCGGCGGTGTCTAGGCCGTTGATGTAGACCTTGTTCAGACGGTCGATCTCGCGGTCCTTATTGGCCAGCAGGGCCGGCCAGTCGAACACCGCCTTGTCGACCGTCCAGCCATAGCCTTGCGCATCCTCGAAGGATTCGCGGAACGCGCTGGCATAGACGAAGAGTTTCTTCGGGATGCAGCCGCGGATCACGCAGGTACCGCCGACCCGGTCCTCCTCGGCAATGGCGACGCGGGCGCCGTGCTGGGCCGCGATGCGGGCCGCCCGCACCCCACCGGAGCCTGCGCCGATGACGATCAAGTCGTAGTCGTAGCTGCTCATCGATCAGCCGCACCTACGGTCTCGACGCCGCGGGCTGTCCCGATAATGGCCCCTGAGCACAGGTCGACGAACAGCCCGTGCTCGACCACGCCCGGCACCTGGCCAAGCGCGCGCGCCAGCCGGCCAGGATCGGGGATATCCCCGAAATGGCAGTCGACGATCCAGTTTCCATTGTCGGTGGTGATCGCAATGTCGCCGGCCCGGCGCATTACGATCTTGCCCTCGCAGCCGACCTCATGGGCCGCTTCGCCGATGCGTCGGGCGGTGGAGGCGGCTCCGAAGGGAAGGATTTCCACGGGCAGCGGAAAGCGCCCGAGCCTTTGCACCCGCTTGGCGTCGTCGGCCACCACGATCATGCGCCGCGACGAGGCGGCGACGATCTTTTCGCGGGTGAGCGCGCCGCCGCCGCCCTTGATCAAATTGAGGTCGGGATCGATCTCGTCGGCCCCGTCGATGGTGAGGTCGAGCGCTGCCTCGTCAAGCTCGACCAGCGTAATGTCGAGCCGTTCGGCCTGCCGGCGGGTGGCCTGCGACGTTGCTACGCCGACCACCTTCAGCCCGCCGGCCACCCGCTCGGCCAGCGCCTCGACGAACATCGCCGCCGTCGAGCCGGTGCCGAGCCCGAGCCGCATGCCGTCGTGAACGAGTTCGACCGCCGCCAGTGCCGCAAGATGTTTGTGAGCCTCCGCCGTCACCTGCCAAGGCCGCCCATCAGCATGTATTTGAGCTCGGTGAACTCATCCATGCCGTGGTGCGAGCCCTCGCGGCCGATGCCTGATTCCTTCACCCCGCCGAACGGCGCCATCTCGGTCGAGATGATACCCTCGTTGATGCCGACGATGCCGTACTCAAGGCCTTCGGCCACCCGCCAGATGCGCCCGATGTCGCGGGCATAGAAATAGCACGCAAGCCCGAACTCGGTATCGTTGGCCATGGAGATGGCGTCTTGTTCGCTGGAGAAGCGAAACAGCGGCGCTACCGGCCCGAAGGTCTCTTCGCGGGTCACCATCATGTCGGTGGTGACATCGCGCAAAAGGGTCGGCTGGAAAAAGTTGCCGCCAAGCTCATGCGGCTTGCCGCCCGCCACCACCGTGGCGCCCTTGGAGACCGCATCGTCGATGTGTTCCTGCACCTTCTTGATGGCTGCCGGATTGATCAGCGGTCCGATGGTGACGCCGTCCTCGGTGCCCACGCCCACCTTCATTTTGGCGATTGCGGCCGCGAACTTCTCGGCGAAGGAGTCATAGACCTTGTCCTGGACCAGGATTCGGTTGGCGCACACGCAGGTCTGGCCGGCATTGCGGTACTTCGACGCCATGGCCCCGGCCACCGCGGCATCGAGGTCGGCGTCGTCGAAGACGATGAACGGCGCGTTGCCGCCAAGCTCCATGCCGACCTTCTTCACGGTGCGGGCGCACTGCTCCATGAGGATCTTGCCGACCTCGGTTGAGCCGGTGAACGTGAGCATTTTCACCGTCGGGCTCTCCGTCAGCTCGGCGCCGATCTCAGCAGCCGAGCCGGTGACGATGTTGAGCACCCCCGCCGGGATGCCGGCGCGAGTGGCCAACTCACCGAGCGCCAGCGCCGACAGCGGCGTCTCGGACGCCGGCTTGATGACGATCGAACAGCCGGCGGCCAGCGCCGGACCGGCCTTGCGGGTGATCATGGCATTGGGAAAGTTCCACGGCGTGATCGCCGCCACCACGCCGACCGGCTGGCGGATCACCACAATGCGGGCGTTCGGCCATGGCGATGGAATGGTCTCGCCATAGATGCGCTTGGCCTGTTCGGCGAAAAACTCGATGAAGGCGGCGCCATAGGCGATCTCGCCGCGCGATTCGGCGAGCGGTTTGCCCTGCTCGGCGGTCATGATCTGCGCCAGGTCCTCCTGGTTCTCCATCATCAGATTGAACCACTTGCGCAAGATGTTGGCGCGTTCTTTGGCCGGCTTGGCGGCCCATTCCGGCATCGCCATGTCGGCGGCGGCAACCGCCTTTGCGACTCCGGCACGGGAGAGCTTGGGCACCGTGGCGATGACGTCGCCGCTCGCCGGGTCGGTGACCGAGATGGTTTGCGTCGCCCCGACCCACTCGCCGCCGACATAGCACTGCTCCTTGAGCAGCGATTTGTCCTTGAGGCGGTCGCTTAAGGACTGCGCTTTTCGTACATCCATGATAGCCTCCCTTCGCTACGTGGCAGCGTCTTAACATAACGCGGGGAATGCCACAAACTGACCAAGGGGCAGAGGCCGCGATTCGCGGCCGATTGCGGGGGGAATAATCCGATGTTGGCGAGTGCTTTGGTTCTCGATCTCGACGGCACGCTCGTCGATACCGCTCCCGATCTGGCCCAGGCGACCAACCACGTGCTGGCGCTGCACGGCCGGCGCGCTGTGTCGCTCGACGAGATCAGGAGCCTGGTCGGCCACGGCGCCCGCACGCTGATCCGGCGCAGCTTCGCGCTCACCGGTGGTGAGTTGGCCGAAGACCTGGTCGAGCCGCTGTTCGACGCGTTCATCGACTATTACGGATCGCATATCTCCGAGCGCAGCCGCCCGTTCCCGGGCGCCGTCGCCCTGCTCGACGGGTGCCGCAGGGCCGGCATCAAGCTCGCCGTGTGCACCAACAAGCAGGAGGGGCTGTCGCTCAAGCTGCTGGCCGAGCTCAATCTGTCGGGGTATTTCAGTGCCGTTGTCGGCGCCGATACCTTGGGCGTCGCCAAGCCCGATCCGGCTCCCTATCGCGAGGCGGTGAGGCGCGCCGGAGCATCGGTGCCTGCCTCTTTGATGGTTGGCGACAGTGGCACCGACGTCCTTCTGGCGCGCGCCGCAGGGGTTCCGGTGATCGCCGTCAGCTTCGGCTATTGCGATCGGCCGGTGGTCGAGTTCGAGCCCGATCATCTTGTCGACCATTTCGATGAAATCTGGCCGCTGGTGCGCGCAAGGCTGGTCGTGGCGCCCGGTCTCGAGACCGCATGAGACTTGGCTGGCCGTACTGTCATCCTCCGGCGGACCGGTCCGGGATGATCAACACAAATCGCGACGGCGGGACGCATGAGGCTTGGCGCTGAGGCGGCGAACATGCCAACATGCGGGTCCAGTCGAGGCCGTATTCCGCCGGAGAAGTGCGCCCATGACCGCTGAACTGACGTTTCGCCAACGCTATGTCAGCCAGCCGGTGCTCAACTGGATCCGCGGCGTGCTGCCCGCCATGTCTGAGACCGAACGCGAGGCGCTGGACGCCGGCACCGTCGGCTGGGAGGCCGATTTGTTGCGCGGCGACCCCGATTTCGCCAAGCTGCTGGCAAGCCCCACCCGCGAGTTGAGTGCCGAGGAAGAAGCGTTTCTCGACGGCCCGACCGAGGAGCTTTGCCGGCTGATCGACGACTGGAAGATCACCTT